>JAWCLO010000024.1 GCA_038850735.1 Methanomassiliicoccales archaeon | reverse complement strand
AACGCTGGCTTTTTCGAAAAAAGCCCGATTTAGGGCACTTCTGTATCTGGCATACGTTTTCTGCGCTTCTGCTAAATCGTCGGTGTTGATGCCTAAATAATGAAGAGTCGTCTTCGTATCGGAGTGCCCTAGCATCATCGCGATCTTCTCAATCGGCACGCCCGAGAAATACATCTGCCTGCCGCAAGTTCTCCGGAGGTCATGGTTCGACAGGGGAAATCCCAATCGTTTGCCCAGGGCCTCGAGAATCTTGTTGATTGCTGACTTCCTGTAGGGATGCAGCTTTCCTCCCCTTTCGTATATGAGCAAATTCTCAGGGATTTTGACATCGGGGTTCTTCTTCTTTGCCTTCTCGATCTCCTTTTCTCTGAGTTCAAGGTATTCGTTAAGATACATCTCCGTCTGGGGGTCCCATGGGATGATCCTCGGCTTCCCTCCGTTTCTGCCTTTTTCAAGCACATGAATAGTGTTCTGTCTTCCCCTGTGGAAGTCCTTTACTCTCAGGTTGAGCACTCCGCACCTTCTTAATCCCAAATCAAGTTCAAGGTGCACGATGATCCTCTCGATGCCCCTCGCTTCCAATCTGACCAGAGCTGCCTCCTCGTCAGTCAGCCATCGGATATTCCTTGGCGAAGTGTCACCGAAGCCGAATTTCCACTTCGCCGACTCGCTGTTCCCGGACCACTTGAGGAAGGAGAGGAATATAGATATTGCGTTCTTCTTGTATCTTTCGCCGCCAGTAAGAAATTCGTCTTTGAGAAAGAGGACATCCTCTCTTGCAACCTTTTTGGGGTTAATTTCTCTGCCCGCATCGCTCAATGCTTGAAAGAGATTGCGAAGGGTGTAATCGTATGTTTTGATGGTAACCGCACTTCTCCCTCCTTCCTCCAGTTCGGTGAGATATCTTCTTATCTCGCTGCGGAGGAGCCTCAGCTTACTCGGCATAGGACTCCTCCCTAACAACTCTAGAGGTAGAAGGCTTTATAAAAGTGACCTTAGGCATCTCTCTGTTTAGAGTTAGCAAGGAAAGATTCTCACCGCTTCTCATATTTCCACATCACCATCGAAATGAACCAGTGGCAATGCCCGCATTCTTGCAATCCCTCAAGTGCTCCTATTCACCTCCATGCGTCTCTTTCCATGTCCATCGTTCAAACACCGCCTTCACCCGTCTTGTCTCATGCGTTTCACACGATCAACCCATCAGCCGCACCCCATGCCTTCATTGCATCTCATCGTTAAAAAAAACTGATGCTGGAAGCGAGTTCCAGCATCGCATTAGGTTTCGTAGGAGTTGCGCTGCAGGAGCACGCAGACTCCTCCTGGGCATCCGCTGTACCAAGTCGAAAGCGGCTATTTGTCTTCCTCTTCATCGAACGCATCACCCTCCGCCTTCGCTAGAAGCTCTTTGATGTCTTCTTCGAAGTCATCGACGCACTCCGAGGCTTCGTCCTCGGGGACGCCTCCTTCGATCAATGCCTCCTCGAGATCATTTAGGATACCCGCTATTTTTCTGTCATATTTTATATATGGATTCTTATTATTCATATCAGTAATTGCATATTACTAAATATAATATCAAGCTTTCGAAACAGTAAGAAAAGCCGCTGTTGCCTTACTGTTTCTGCACAATGAATTTAATGCTGGATATGAACAACAAAAATGCGCTACCCCTGATCGTCCATGACCGGAATTTTTTTAAAAAAACAGAGGTGTAATTGTGCGGAATAGTAATCGCTAAATACCAATAACTTCTTACTTATTACTTGTGACACACGCTGCGTGCTTGTCGAGCATCGTCCCCGTGCTCAATAAGAATGACAAGAGAGCGATAAGCTGGATAAATGAATTCCGCGTGGTGCTCAAGCTTGCGGAGACCGGAAACGAGTGGACGTACGTGGGGCGGCTCGCAGACAGGAAAGCCGATTCCAAAATAACCAGCCTCAACATGGAGGGCTTCACACGCCTGTCTCATCCCGGTGCAGCGAAGGCCTGTGAAAGGCTTGCTGATGAGGAGGTGGGCATACTTGAGAAAAAAAATATAAAGCCCCCCAAAAAAAGCAAGGAGACGCCGCACTATCGCATCGTCCCGACCCTCGAAGCGCTTGAGAGGATTTACCGCACGTTGCACATTGGCGTACTCTCAGTCATAAGGCAAACGGCTTGGGCGCAGGGAGTCATAGCGAAAGATCTGCGAAACTACTTATCCTCACGATTTAAACGGGAGGACGGGAAACCGATAGAAAAGGCTGAGCGGGACGAAATTGAATTCATGGTAAGGAACTCAACAAAGGCCTTAGCCGTGCTGCTCGAGCTGGGCAGCATGAATTCTAATATAAGTATCGAAGAACTCCGCCGCCAGATGCACTCAGCCTTCGCATTCGACCTCATCACGATGCCGCAGAGGGCGTTTGATGAGCTGGGCATGAGCGTGGAAATCGCATTCGAAACTCGCATCTCTCAGATGGGTTACTCGAGGGAGATTCGATCGAAAATTACCAGGTCGCCTTCAAATCTGTCAAATGATGCTGCATTGGATGGTGATGCGCATGAGGGATGAGCAGTTGAAAGAAATGAAGATCAGAATCAATGGCAATCTCTTGAACACCTATCCGCCTAACTGCGCAGGATGTGAGATATCGTTTACGGGGAATAGGATGTCAATTGGTGGATTGAGGAAAAGGCGTATACGATTCGACTCAACTGCGTATTCGATATCGTTTTCGATATATCGTTTACGCGGTTTCTCAAAGGAAATATGCATGGAGAAAGGAAGTGATTAGATGGCAAAGGTCAGAAGTGCACCACCTACAAAGGAAAGATACGACATGAAGCACCCCGTCGTTTCCATTCGGGTTACCGAGGAGCAGCTGAAGAAATTGGAAGTCATGGCAAAAACAGCAGGAATGCCCCGCGCACAGATCATGCGGATTGCGCTCGGGATTGAAGTAGGAAAGATTGAAGAGGTCTATTGGCGCGGATATTTTGACGGGTTTATAGCGGGAAAACGGTTGTATGAGGGATCGCTCACGTTCGAACGGTGCCCTAAGTGCGGTCATGTCAATGATTCGGAAATCGGCGAGACGGAGCCCGATTTCGGTCTTCCTGTATCCTTTCCCAAGTACTTAGATATTAAAACTCTCATCCAAGGCAAAAAGGACCACAATGAAGCAATCCCCCAAGGTGGCAAATCCCCGCCTGCAAGAGAATTCGGGGTGCGCAAGGTGAGAAAGGTAAGAAAGATCAAATTGGGATCTGCCTGAGGCGATCTTTTGCACTCTACAGTTCGCTATCTTTGATAATGCAAACTTTTCGATTGGTTGCGAGATGGTGCAACTCTCTGCCGGAGTGTGTATGCTTCGTCCTGAGAATTGAAATTCAATGAGAGGAAATAGGGTGTTTGGTTTTTGCCGAGTAAACACAAATGAACAGAAAAATATGCCGAAGCATATTGGAGATTTTGTGCAAATGTCGTTGTATTTTCCCTTAAGAACGCAAGCCTCTTTTCTATTTCATCTCGATTTCAAGCTGAGTCGGCGCGTCGAAAGGGGCACTTGATAAAGAATAATGCTTGTAATACTGAGACAAACCAAGCGGGACATCTGCTTCAACTTTAAATGCAGCTATTCCAAGCGGGATCGGTTGTGCGTCATTTGAATAGAACTGATATCAAAGACGACTGATTGAATAAGAAAATATATTTTGGTCGGTCGTATTAAATCTCTGGGATCAGAAATTTGGGAGTGCGATTCGATATGAAAATCAGTGAAAGCGAAGTAAGGAAACATCCAGTGGTAATCGTTGAGAGTTATAGGATCGGGATGTCTTTTGGGTTCATTGAGATTGCGTGGCATTCGCGGGAAGAAAAATTTCACTTATATGCGAGATTGAGGGAAAGGCAGATTCCAGCGCATATTCCTGGTGGCGCAGCGGCCGTCATCCGAAGAAACCAAGGCTATATGCACCAGGTCAGTAGCGAAGATCCGGACGGCATAAAGGTTCTCTTCAGAAGCAGAGACTTTCAAGAGGCAATTAACTGGGCAAAAAGGCAATTCAATATCCATTTAGAAACTGCGCCATGAAATTTGTTTGTGTGGAGATTTCATTTTCGGGGACAACAGGCACGATTTTTCAGTTATCTGTACCTTCGCAGACAACTTTCCTGGCGGCGTGTTATCAATGTCCAAATAGATACAAAATGAGGAATTTTACCGCTGAAATCTGGTTGCATATCCATCGACGGCTTGAGTGTTCAAAAAAAGGCGGCTTTAGAACTTTGATGTATTCGTTGAGACTGCGTTGTACATTCCGATTCGATGTATTCAGAATTAATTGTGGGTAACATCTGGACCGCGTGGAGATGCTGCTGATGTGTTAAATTTTTCTCTTTCATATCGCAATGATTTTCGCAGGGCGGACTACAATGATTTACAACCAATTTTGCAGAGAAGAGAGCATGAAACCGCAGTGCGGACGCCTTGGCCTTGCTGGATGAATAGATATTTCATTCAACACAGCTATTCTTCGAATGCGTAATCAAATTCAATGGCATAAGGGCACAGGGTCCTATACTGAAGGATTTCGCCGTCTTTCTTTATCTTGTAAAACCACGCAATCGCAAGGTGATACTTGCCCAAAGTGCCCGAGAGCTTATTCTGCGATTCTCCCCCAATTAACCCTCCTCTTCGCGTCGTTGATCGCCACTACGATCTCGATCTCCCCATCCGTCATGTAATCTTTGTCCTCCTCGCTCAGCACAGGCACGCCACGTGTGTACCTAACTTGGGGATGTGAGTGGAAGTATCCCAGTTTTTGCATGTGTATCAGCTTGGGGTGAATCTCGATCAGTTTGAGCCCCCTCCTCCAATTCGGCACGACCTGCGAAAACTTCCCCCTCGCCGATTGAAAGGGAATAGCATACTCGACGATTATGCGCCCAGTAGTCTGACATCCCAGTAGCACTCCGTGGCACTCGTTCTTGTAGACTTCCATGTAGGAAATGATTAAACTCATGAAGCCCGCGTCTGAAAGAAAAATCTCAGTCTTCTTGAACATAGATCTACCTCGTAATTTTTCCAGCAAACCACACAGCCGTTACCTTGATGCGGCGGGCTCTCTTAATGTGAATAGATGGATAATTTGTTAAACAATTCGATACTTCGATGTCTTTGAACTGGTGATATGCTTTGTCATATCTTTTGCATACTGCGAGCGGATTTTTCATTATGTCATCTATGATAGATGCAATTTTGAGCGAGACATTGCAATGACACCGAAATCGAATGAGGATTCAAAGATCTGAGGCAATTTTTGGATATCCTTATAAGAGCAGGGGCCCGGAATAGAGCTTTCATTCTTTTTAGCTCATTAATAAATGCCAACAACAATGGAATGTGCGCATTCCTGGTTTTCATTCCCTAATGGTTCTCTCAGGAACTATTATAGCGATTCAATCCGTGTGGAAATCAATCGCCGACTCTAGAGAAAAGCACAACAGAAGTATTGATGCTAGCCCGTTGCTGTCACACCCTTCTTTTGCGGGTAGTTTTGTCA
>JAWCLO010000023.1 GCA_038850735.1 Methanomassiliicoccales archaeon | reverse complement strand
AATAGACCTGGCTGGGATGACATTCTCCATAAACAGTTCACGTTCAGTGTGAGATCCTGTTGACCGGTCGATGCTCACATGCGTTCTCTCGGCAACGATCGAATTAGAACTCCAGGCATCTGTGAATTTGAGCACGGGTTCTTGATATCCCTGCGTTCCCTCCTGCTCTTCCACCCCGAACAACTCGACTATCCTCTTATTTTGCCCCCAAATACGCTTTGCCTCCGAGCGCAAAACTCCTTTTATGTGGGTAGCTGGGATAATGAACCTCTCTTTCGTAGCACCATTCTGAATATATTTGTCCCTCAAGATATCGATTGTAGACCCTATTCTGCCACCAGATGTGTGAAACGCTGTCGTGGTCTCGATGATGATCTTAAGAATTTCCATGCATCAACTCCTCCTCTTTTGTTTGCTCATAATACCAGATCATTGGCACGAGGATTTCCAGTTCCTTCTTTACATCCCATGCGCTCACGAGATCACGGACGATCTCAAGTATTCCAGTTCTTTCTACTTCTGCCGCAGCCTTGATGCTTTCCTTATCTGAACACCTGGCATAGAGATGCTTGATAAAATTGAGCTTCGCTCGTACGTCATCGTCTGCGTTTACAAGCGCTGATACGAGCGGACGCCATGATTTGCCCCTCTTGTCCCTACTAATGACCCTGAGCATGAATTTTGTAACTTCATGTAGCTTGTGATCGTCTCGAGGGAGTACGAATGTGAGGTTCTCGTCGGAGGGCATGCTAGTTGTTACACATGACACAGACATCGCTCCAATCGGTAGCTTGAAGAGACCCTTGTTGTCAAGAACTACGTGCTCTCTGAAATATCTCTTGGCATATTGTTCAAGCTGGTGGGCTTTATCTATCAGGAAATATATCGGAAATTTGTAATCAGATATTGCAACCCCAGCTGAGAATGTGACAACTGGCCTCGGTGCATCGAAGCCAGTTAACTCAAATTGCAGCCTCTCGGCGGCATTTCGTAAGAAGGATTCTGCGAGGGGAATTGCAATTCTAGCATCTACAATGACGAGAGCATCGTCGCCGCCTAAATATATGAGCTTATACCTCGGTTCGAATTTGTACGATTTCTTAAAATCCTCTACGATCCTTTCCAAAGTATCTTTAAAAATCTGATTTATGTGGAAATCGAAAATTTCACTTTTGAAGCTATACTCAGCAGGTGTCTTCGTCTGTGTGAATATGCGTCCCATCATATTGCCATCGATAGCGATCACGGCAATGGTCTCTGATATTTCCTCGAGAGTCTCTGCTTCGTTTGATATTTTTCGCTTTAATGCGAAACCCCTTTTGCTCTCGCAAGTTCCGCAAATGTACTCTCCCCCACTTGTCTCCACTTCACCTATTCCTTCGCAGCAATATGAACAAACTTCTGCACTCTTCTGCACTCTAATCGGTTCTGTGAATTCTATTGGCCTCTTCTTCTCATCGTCCAACTTATCAAAAAGAGATTTGAGACACTTTCCGAACTCACTTTGGATCTCTCCAAGATCTTTAAAAATCCATCGGATCGCGACCCTTAGCTTTCCAGCGGAAATATCGTCGACATATCCCTGAATCTCTTTCCTGATCGCAACAAGCTTCTCCTCGTCCTTTGGTACGAATGCAACGAGATTGCCGCCTCCCGAAAAGAGTATGAGTTCGGGGGAGAATTCTCGAGAGAGGATTTTTTCTGAATTCCGTAACACTTCGTCGACAATAGCACTCCCTCCTCGCAAAGCTGGTAACTTCTTGGCACCGCCTACAAAACGCTGGATCCCTTGGATATCGATGCCAAAAAGCCCGATTGTCTCGACTTTTTCGGGAGATTGTTCTTTTCCCCCCCTCCTTAAAAAGATGATCGGAGAACCGGATACAACCTCATCGTAAAAGGGGATCACATAATTGTGATCCTTTTTGTTATCTGCACGGAGAGCACGGGGAGAAAGCGTAACCTCAATCCTTTCATTTCTGCCAATCAAATGATGGCTGAATTCTTTACAATGGAAATCACACCTTTCGTCAAAATAGATGAGGTGAGGAAAAATAGAGTCCTCCGAGATGATCTCTGCTTTGATATCTTCGTTTTTTTCAAGAGCCTCTGTTAAATCCCCTGCGAATTTAATCACAACTTCATAAGTCCTGTCTGTAGCAGAAGCAATTGTATCAGCAAGGGCTACGAGTTTTTCATCATCATTTGATGCTGTGTACTCATCATACCAAGATGCGGTATGGTGCTTCGTACTCAGCCTTATAATGTGGTGTTTTGTGGTGTTATCAAGGGAGTCGATTCCTCCGAGTATATTCAAAAGGAATTTTTTTGTCCATTCTACATGCTGTTTTCCCTTGCCAGGCGCGTAAAGTTTTCCCATGTCATGGAGAAGGGCAGCAGTGCGAATTTTCTGAACGACCTCATCTGGATATCCAGCTTGATAAGCAAGGATATAGGCAATTGCAGCAGTATTTTTCATATGGTGATACAGCGAGCAGACTGGAAAGCGAGTATCTGCACAATACCTCATGAGGTCTTCGTGAATTTGAGTTGATACGCTATTAGAGGCAGAATTTGGATAAGCGGAGTATCCCGATAGCACCTCATAGACGACTTCTGCAAATCCCTTTACACCCTTTTCTTTTGTTTTTACATATCTTGCTATTATTTCAGCGCATATCTTGTTGGCGATTTCTTCTCCCGAGCACGAAGGGCTCTCCCTTTTCTTTGTAAACCAGTTCACCACTCCTATTTCTTTAGCTTCCAAGTCTATCAACCTCTATTTTACCAAAACCGTAATTCACCCACTTTCCGATCTGGAAGACCTGCGCAAGTCCCAATATAGATCCGAGCTTCCTCGCTGCTCCATCAACTTCGAACTCAATGTATCCGGTGATGCCCTTTAACGGAATTATACGACCGCTTAAATTTCTGTGCTCCCATAGAAACGGGCTGATCTCAGAATTAATATGAGAAGATTGTATTTCTAAAAGGGACTGAGGTACGTGTACTGGATAACAGCTTTTTAAATAGTATTTGCAAAACCTGTTTACTGATCTAATTAGAGAGCGCACTATGTCGTTCATAGTAGGAATAAGCAGTAGATCCCCTCCCTTTTCCAAAGCTAATGGTGAAGAGAAATCTATTCGTACCCTCTTACCCAAGGTTAACGGATGCATCCTTTCTTCAGAAAGCTTAATACCCCTTATTTTGCACGGGATTCCTCCTAGATGACCTTCAGTCTTAGACTCAAGAGATTGGATTAAGTCCTTCAGGAACGACCTCGAAAAACCGATGAATTTCAAGTTCACCTCAATGCAGTTTCCACTGTGCTTCGTGAATAGGAAGTAAGGTCTTACATCTACGTGTGGATTCTTGAAGATAGCTTCTCGCAAGAGGATATGCTCATTAAGGGCATCGCCAAGCCAGCCTCTCACCATCGGACCGTAATAGGTGAGACTAGCCTCGCTTTCTTGCACCAACGAGATGATGACGCTAAAGTATGAGGCCTTCAATATACCCTGAAGTGACAATCGAACTTCCCCCAAATTGTCCCCAGAGCATTTATATGCAATAAGGAATTACCAAGCTTATATTAGATTCAAGGAGTTAAATAATTTACGGATTCTTTCGAAATTTTTAATGTCATGATGCATGTTGTCACACCCTTCTTTTCCGGGCAGTTTCGTCAATAAAAATATCATTAAAATTATACGATCGGAAATGATGTAAATGAGAAAGAAAAAAAGTTACAATTAGAGAATTAACAGCTATGCTACTACCGTGAGATTGTAAGTCAATTCACAGTCAATTTCTCCCGATATTCCATCACTGCTGCCGTCGTTCGACCAGTTTCCAGAAAATGGTGCGGTAACAACGTGCGTGATCCAGAATTCCACAGAGGCGGATGGATTGTAGTCAATCATCTGCGGCTCGCCAATATCTGAATCGTACACTTTTATTGTAAAACTGATTGATGTTGTATTATCTGGTATATCGAAAATTGCGTAAAAAGGGTTCTCTAGGTATTCGACATCCTTGAAAACTGCACTTTGATCGTAATCGTAAAAATAATCCTTTAAGTCTATTGGGTAAGAGATGTAAATTATAAAATAAGGATCAGAATCTGACATTAAGTCAGCAGATCCATCTCCTTGATATGAGATTATGCTTATCTTGATCTTCCCATTTCCATAATCATAGAAGTCGCGACTGTCTACAATTCCATCACCATCATTATCATGTACTGATGCTAAAAGTGAGGTCGCAGGGTTGAAGATTGCAAAATACACGATGAGCATAACGCCTATGATGAATGCCATGGCCAGTACAGCAGTCCTAAGTTTCCTTTTTTTTTGATTGAGTCCTTTTTCTGATCCTACCCCTTCCTCTATGAATATCCCCGCCTCCTATTATGAATGTGAGGAGATTTATTTTATGATTTCTTCTCGATATGTAGCTGTAGACATTGTGAAGATAATATTCGTGCTGTGTCTCATTTCTTCTAACACATGCTTTATACTGAAAACAGTAATGTTGGATCCAAATCGGACCCTCTTGATCGTTCGAACTCTGGTGTTCAAAGAACGCATTATACGCTGAAAACTCTGCATCCAGTGTGAGTCTTGAATTTACATCAAAAACCAAAAAGGGATCGAACGCGCAGTGAGTGAATTGATTTCTCGCAGATATGGCTGTTATGCCGACTCTTCTTGTGATCACTACAAAGTGTACGAAACCAGAACCGGTTTATTTATGCTACATATTCTTCTCTCTTGTTAAAAAAGCGAAATGTTCCCTACTAAATGCACTTACTGGTTTATTTGAACGATTGATGCTTCATGCTGTAGATAAGCTCTAGCCAAAACCAATAAGTCGTCTGAGATGTGTGGCAGAAAGTAGGACAAAAGCATGCAAGTAAGAAGGGATATTATTCATTCGCAAATCCTGCCGCTCCGATTTCCTTGTTCTTTCATCTTCAAGAGATCATCTGTATGATCCTCGAAGCCTTGTATAGAAAGAGTGAAATCATTGGATCAAAAGAAAAATCTACTTGGAACGCATCGGTGAGAATTGTCGTGCAGAGATAGGCAGCGGATGCACAATTTTTTTTGCTTTGATCGCACACAAAAGCTTTTTGATAACGCCTTCACAGGATTCCAATCAAATTAATCCTTGAATCGAAATATGATGATATCTAAATGGGATGAAACGATGCAAAAAATATTTTATCTTAGATCCTCAATATTATCGCTGAGTATTACCGTATGGAGACGGTGGAAGAGATCGGAAGTAGAGTTCATTCGTGTTGTGGCAAACTTCGAGAATGTTGCAATAATGCGAATCTCCTAAATCAACAACTGGAATGTTTGCCAGCTAGATGGATAAGAGTTGCTCGGAGCGTGTGATATTGGGAAAAACCAAAGTTCGCAATTCGATGAAGAAATTGAATGATTTTAACAACCATCAGCAGGAATTACAGGAAGAACACCTGAGCCGTAGCGATATCGATTCTATATTGAAGAAAGCTGCCGATTTGATCAGGACGCGGGTGGATTACAAGTTTATTCTCATCCTGCTCTTTTTGAAGCGGATTAGTGATAAGTGGGATGTGGAGTTTGAGGAAGCCTATCGTGAGGCTTTGTCTCAGGGCTTAAGCGAAGCAGATGCGCGGGCCGAGGCTTT
>JAWCLO010000022.1 GCA_038850735.1 Methanomassiliicoccales archaeon | reverse complement strand
AAGGAAAAACCTGGTCCAGATGTTGATGTCGCTGCTCGTACACCTGTAAGAGCTGCTCCTGACGCCATGTTTACAGCTGCAATCTCGTCCTCTGTCTGGACGACAACTACGCCTGCATTCACCCCACTCTCTTTTGTTTCCAGAATTTCGTGGGCTTCTATGAACTCGCTTTCATCTGCTGCAGGCGTGATGGGGTAGTAAGTCTGCACGCGGCATCCACCCAGCGCTTTACCTATTGCGACTGCTTGATTACCAGAAAGTAGCAATCGTTCTTCCTTAACGCTCTCCTTGACTTTCAAAGGAGGCACGAAATTTCGAAAATTCTCTTGTGCATGGTTGTATGCCATTTCAAGAGCACGCATATTCATTTCGATGAGCTTGCTCTTCTCCGAAAAAATCGATACTAATGCCTTCTTGACCGCATTTATGTCGTACCCCAGAATCCCGAAAGAAAGCCCGACCGTGACGACATTGATCATCCTGTTGAGCTTTGCCGTCTTTTCGAGGCTGAGAGAGTCGGCGACCTGGTAAAGAAGGTCTGTGTATACAACTGGAAAGACATGAATTCCCATTCTGCTAGCATAATCAAGAAGATCTTGTAGCGTCTCCCCTATTCCATTCCTTTCCATGAATTGTGAAAAGTTCGATCTGAATTCAGGCGGCAGAGCAGGAATTTCCAAAATCTTGGTCTTCAACTGCCTACTGTCGACTACAATTCCACCTCCCGGTACAACTTCAGAAATATGCCTCGCGATGGTTTCAGCATCAAATGCGGCGAGCAGATGAACCTCGTTCACATTAGCAGATATTTCTCTTTCCGACACTCTCAAATGAAAATAGCTGTGCATGCCCTTGATGTTTGAATGATATTCCCTTCTTCCGTAAACATGAAAACCTCCAATGGCGCATGCTTTCCCGAAAATATTTGCAGCGGTATCTACGCCACTCCCCTGAGGCCCTCCTGCCATCCAGTTAAATCCTGCATCCATACAACGATCAACTCCAAAAGAATTCCATAAGTTCTCATCCGCCAGTTGCCTTATCGAGACCGATACAGCATTCGCAACCGCAGGATTCACCGCAATAGGGGCACACACACATGCAGCGACTCATTGGCTCACCACAATATCCGCATAAAGGTTCGAATTCTTCTCCGTACATTTAGATCGAATTTTCTACGGTGCCTAACGAAATTAAAACTTGCGCTCGTTTGGATCGTAAGCATGCATCACGCATTCTCTTTTAATGAGAACATGAATGTAAAACGAGCTCACAATGAGAGGCATATTGAAAGGATTCATCTAATTCATCGACCTAAATCAAGAAAGTTGTACATAGAATTGAAGTAAAGCAAGCTGCGAGATGAGCTCGCTGGTCGCGTTTCGCATCCTGCCCTTCCTTTTAATTGACTTTCGTGTCGAAGAAATTTTTATATCATGACTTACCATTCCATTATGTTATATCGAATTAGAGCCAAGGGGAAGTTGATCTATAAGTTCAAGTATAATCTATGAGGGGGAACAATGAAGGAGGATGACAACTGCACTCCTGTAATCTTGACTCCCAGATCACCCATAGAACCTGGAAATCTTGTTCATGTTCGTGGTAGACACGGTCTGGTCGAATCGGCTATGTTGAGCGAATGCGGATCCGGCCCGACTCTCGCGACAATCAAATATCTTGATCAGTACCAGCCTTCGGAAGAAACAATTGTCTGGGAGATGGAACCAAATAAGAGCATTTTGGATGCACGCATGATTCCAGAAATCTCGAAAACGCCACCTACGGCTGGTGAAATATACTATGCATATATGAATTCACTGATATGGTCTTCGAAATTAGCCTTTCCCAGAGAGAATCTCATTTTCTTGACAGGTCCGATCTGGAGTTCGGTGCTGATCCACAGATATCAGCTCTGGCCTGCCTATAAGGCCATGCTCATGCCATCAGTGCGCTTATTCATTGCTGATGATGTTGGTTTGGGCAAGACTGTTGAAGCTGGACTCGTAATGCAAGAACTCATCGCTCAAAGGAGTATTAGACGAATACTGATTATTTGTCCGGCCAGCTTGCAGCGTCAATGGCAGGATGAAATGCGAGAGAAATTTCACCAGAATTTTATAATCATGGACCGAGATGAGATATCAAGAATCAAACAGCTCGATCCGAACGCAAATCCATGGGCTACTCATCAGAAGATAATCGTAAGCATGGATTTTCTGAAGCGTAGGGAAATCATCGAAGAATTCATATCGGGATCTGTAAAGTTTGTTCCGAAAGGTAGCGGAAGATTTCCGTGGGATCTTTTGATCGTAGATGAAGTGCATAACTTTGCTCCTCTACCCGGTTGCCAGTCCACCGAAAGAATAAGAATGCTTGAAAGCATAATAGGTTATTTTGAGCATAGAATTTTTCTTTCTGCCACGCCTCATAACGGATTCCATTACAGCTACACGGGTCTTCTTAATCTTTTGGATCCCGTCAGATTCCAAAAAAGCATAAGCCCATCAGCTGATGATGAAGCTCACATAAGAGCTGTCTTCATCAGAAGACTTAAGGAAGACGTCAATAGGGATGATCCGCCTAAGAAGTTTGAGATAAGGGATCCGCCCATTGCCCTCAGATCACAGCCTTCAGAAATTGAACAGCGACTTTTCGCAGCGCTTCGCGAATACGATAGGGCATTAAGAAATTTCAAGTGCGAAAGCGATAGGGAAAAGCAAGCCCTGAACTTTATCCGTTCCATATTCAGAAAGAGGTTACTCAGCAGTCCGTATGCCTTTGCGAGAACATGGTATGCCCACATTTCGCGGATAAAAGGCATCAAAATTGATTTCGCGCAGAGAGACCTCTACGGTAAAGAGCGCATCATAACAGTTCTGAACAAGCTCAAGTCCGATGCTGAGGCAGACATGAGTGACGACATGGCCAGGGAAGATATTGAGAGAGATGCTGCCACTCTGTCGGGTCAGCTACTATCGCAGTTTTGGAATAACCTGGAACCGATAGCAGAGGAGATAACGCATCTTTTGAACGACGAAATGAAAATGCCTTTCGATAAGGTACTCGCAGGGTCTCTTGATTATAAGTTCGAATTTCCTGATTCGAAATTTGACAAATTGCTGAGGTGGATGAAGGATTATCTTCAATTCGATGGCTCGAACATAAAGTCGGAAGAGAGGGTGATCATTTTCACCGAGTATTGCGATACTCAGGCTTATATAAATAAAAGGTTGATCGATAGCGGAATTCCTGCGGAAACAATAATGATAGTTAATGGAAGAACGGATCCTCAGCGTGTAGAAATGATCAAGGAAGAGTTCAACGATCCCAATGCAAAGGTTAGAATCTTATTAGCAACTGATGCCGCTAGGGAAGGACTCAATCTTCAGCAAACATGCAGATACATCATACATCATGACCTTCCCTGGAATCCTCTCCGAATTGACCAGCGTATCGGACGCGTTGACAGGCATGGCCAAACAAGAAAAGTAAGTGTCTGGCATCATTTGATTGAAACGATTGAGGAATATGATTTCCTCTCATACATCGCTCGGAAGGTTGAGGAGGCGAGAAATGATCTAGGTGGACTGTCGCCCGTCCTTGAGGAAACCGTTGAATCATTCTTTCTTTCTGGAGATCCTCAACAAGATTTGAACGATGCCAAAGGTAAGATAGATGGGGTTTTGAAAAGTAGGAAAATCCCCTGCGCCGGTGATAGGCCGAATTATACCGTAATAGAATCAATCGAAGAAAATACGCGACTGCAGCTAGGAATAGATGAGGAGCGCATGCGATTTCTTTTGGAATCTGCAATCAGACTCGATGGGGGTGCTCTAGAGCCGACTCACGAAAAGGAAGTGTATTCCATTAGGTTGCCGCAGAGTTGGCATTTTCTCTCCGATTCCCTAAGAAATCCCAATACTAAGGCAATGAAGAAGATAACCTTCCGCAGATCGCTTCTTGTAAAAGATGAAAATGAAATGAAAAAATGGGTGCAACGCGGTGATCTGGTACTCATTAATCTTGGTCATCCTCTCATGAGATATGCTATTGAAAGGCTTCGCAGATACGTATGGCACCAATACGGCAATTCGCCTTCGCCCGTTACGAAATGGACATTGGACGTAGAGTCTGAAAGGTCTACTCGTGCGATCGTTTCAATTCTAGAAATTGCAAGAAATGCAAAGGGCGAAGTGGTGCATGAAGAAGTAAAGCATCTTGCTTACGATCACAAAAGCAAGTCATTTGAATCCGTTAGTCACTTCAAAAAGATCGAGCGAAGTTGCGATGGGTCACCACCAGCGTGGTATAAAGAGCTCTTGGAGCGACTGGGGTCGCAAATCGAGGGGGAGAAGGAAGCATTTGAGCAAAAGATCAGGGACATGTTGAAGGATAGAATGAACAAAGACATGGCTTTTTATTTGGAATGCAAAGAAAGAAGCCTGAGAATGCTCGAGGAATCTGCAAGGGAAGCGAGTAGGGAAGAAATAAGAAAGCTCGAGGAAGAAGTCCAGCACCTAGAGGAAGAGAAGAAGCAGAGGAGGCTGGATCCTATCATCGAAACGGATATTCGGTTGAAACTCGAGCAAAAGAAATTTGAACTTAGAGAATTGAAAGAGAGGGCTACCGAAGCAGCACTGTTGAAACAAAAGGAGCATATCGAGGCAGAGGCAAATAGATACATCGAAGAGATCTTTCCGTCGCGTTACACTCTGGATCGAGCTGACGTGATTGTTGCCGGCATTTTATTTACGGGGGAATGATCGGGTTGGCTCACGAATGGTTGGATGCCCTTCGAACATACGGCATTTTTGTTTCGAAAGTTGTATTGAAGGACAAATTTCCTGGTGGGGTGAAAATAGTTGATAGGGATAAAATTGAGAAGCTCAGAACCACTTACCGCGAATTCGAAGCAGGAGTTCTAAGCATTGAAGAATGGTTGTGGACAATAGCTAACGTACTTATGGAAATTGAAAACCGCCCGTTAATGGCTTTCCGCAACGATGTATTGAAGCATCTTAAATCCCATGAATCTCTTAAGGGATTGACCATTCCCGATGGAGTGGTCCTTTCATTTTCTGATTTGTCAGGAATTCCAAGACTATACATTTGGTTTTCAAGAGAACACAGTGCTGCTGGCTTGTCTTGGAGTCGCGCATGCGCAGAAGCGCATCGCTTCTTGAGAAGCTATCAAGGAGAAAAAGTGCACTTAGGCATGGTAACAAACGGGATCAGGTTCAGAGTATATTACATCGACATCGAAAGCGAAACATGGATAGAATGGGACGCCTCCCGATGGTTCGAAGAAACGTCGCATCAAGACGAAATGTATGGATTTGGGCTTCTTTTGAACAAGGACATGCTTGGAGTTGATGCGGCTGGAGTGCCGCCTCTTGAAAATCTGGTTCGAGAAAGCAGAAAAAGGCAAGGCGATATTTCCGCACAGCTGGGAGAAAGGCTGAGATGCGCCGTTGAGATGATGATCAACAGAGTGGTCAATCCAGCAACCGAACGATCTTCTGTTCATGGTGCCGCCGAGAACCCTCTAGACATTATATCGAAAGCTCCTAACGGTCAGAGACTGCCTGAAGAGGCCGCATTGAAAGCCATTTACCAGGCAGCGATAAGGACTGTCATGCGCATTGTTTTCATTTCGTATGCCGAAAGCAGAAGCTTACTCCCGATGGATGCACAGGCATACGTGACTGGATACAGCATCCAGCATTTGTATGAGACTTTGGAAAAAAACAGAATAATTTATGGCGAAGACTATCTGCGTCATGAGGTGTGGGCTTGGCCGAGAATCGTTGCTCTCTTTAGGTTGATCTTCAATGGATGCAGCCATCCTGAACT
>JAWCLO010000021.1 GCA_038850735.1 Methanomassiliicoccales archaeon | reverse complement strand
ATACTGTCATCAGAAGTCTGAAAGGTCTTATTTTGTAAATGGCAACCAAATGCCTTTTTGTTCCCGGGACGTCGGGATATTTATTGGCCTTTTTTTGGGAATGGTTGCTTCATTACTAATGCCAGGATTTAAGATAACGCTTCCATCATTCCTTTTGCTTTTTCTTCCGTTAGCTGTAGATGGCTCTCTGCAGTTGTTGACAAATTACGAATCGATCAATATTCTGAGAGTTGTTACCGGTATTTTTGCTGGCACAGCTGTTTCTTTTCTTATTTCTATGCTGCTTGATGAGCTGCTTGAAAAGCAAAGGAAAAGAGAATAGTGGGTTGAATAAGAGAAACTTATAGGCAATAGATCGAGTCTCTGGAATTGCCTCGTGCTGCATTTCAAACCACAAAAAGTTGCATGATTTCAAGATTTTCTTCAAAACGTAAATTCATTCTATTCGTCAACAGTCAAAAATGTTTCCAAACGATCATGGTTTTCAATGAAGATGGACGGAAAAGTAATATCATTGGAGAAATCACGAGCCTCAAACGTCTGATATTCTCGTGTTAAAGCATCAAAAATCAATAAATTATATATATGAGTCGTCTCATTCGAGAAACCAACAGAAATCTATCTTTTGAACAGCTGATTTTGGAAGGTGTAATGTGATGGAAAGTGAACAGTTGAAGAAGGGTACAACGACAATTGGAATAGTCAGCGCTGATGGCGTCGTGCTGGCATCTGAGCACAGAGCAACGATGGGTAATATTATTGCACACAAGGAAGTTCAAAAAGTATTCAAGATTGATGATAACTTGGGACTCACTGTCGCAGGTCTGGTTGGTGATGCTCAGCTTCTTGCAAGGTACCTTCGAGCGGAAGTCGAGCTTTATAAACTAAAAAGAGGTGTTCCGATGTCCGTGAAATCCGCAGCAACCCTTCTTTCCAACATACTGCGAAGTGGAGGAGGGATCGGCGGGTATTATTATGTTGGATTGATTATTGGCGGCATCGATAGAACTGGAGGACACGTTTTTGGGGTAGATGCCGCTGGTGGATCTATACGGGATGATTACGTTTCCGTAGGATCTGGATCGCCGTTCGCATACGGTGTTCTTGAGGATTACTATCGCAAGAATCTTACGATGAATGAAGCAATTGATATCGCAATCAGAGCACTCAATGCCGCAATGAAGCGCGATTCTGCGAGTGGTGATGGAATGACTGTTGTGACTATCGGAAAGGATGGCTACAGAGAGCTTTCTCCCGGAGATATCAAGAGCAGGATGGCGCTACTGGGCATTGAGGCGTAACTAGCTCACTCTATTGCTGGCTTTCGGCCAACTGTTTAAAGTGTGATACGAGCATGAGCATGGACAAAATACTTGAGGAAATAAGAGCGCAGGTCAGGAAGATTGTACCCCCTGATATTGAAATTACTTCTGTTGACTTGGAGGGCCCACTAGTAGTTGTATATACAAAGAATATGGAAATATTCGCCACCAACAACGATATAGTGAAGCAGCTTGCCCAGGCACTGAGAAGGAGGGTGGCAATCAGACCCGATCCAACAATGCTTGCGGATCCAGAAATTGTTGAGCAGAAGCTGAGGCAAATCATTCCGTCAGAAGCTCAAGTCACGGATATTTATTTCGAGCATGAAACTGGAGAGGTCACGATCGAAGCCGGAGCGCCTGGCATAGTTATCGGTAAACAGGGAACGTTGCTCAACGAGATTAAGAAAGAGGTTGGATGGGCACCCAAAGTCGTCCGCGCTCCACCGATCCCGTCCAAGACAGTCTCAGAAATCAGATACTACTTGCGCCATATTCAAAATGAGCGCAAGGAGTTTCTCAAAAAAGTGGGAAGACGCTTGATGAGAACCCGACTAGAAGGAGATACGTGGATTAGAATGACAGCGCTTGGAGGGTTCAGAGAAGTCGGCAGGAGCGCTGTGCTTCTCTCAACCCGTGAGAGCAAAATTCTGATTGACTGTGGCGTGGATGTCTCAGATCCCAATAATGGATCTCCCTATTTCAACGCTCCAGAGATCCAACCAATCGATTCGATCGATTGTGTTGTAATTACTCATGCACATCTTGATCATTGCGGATTGCTTCCAGCATTGTATAAGTATGGTTATGATGGGCCAGTGTATTGCACGCCTCCAACTAGGGATCTCATGTCGCTTTTGCAGCTCGATTATATCAGGGTATCCTTTGGAGAAGGCAAAAAGAGCCCATATGAATCATCACATATTAGGGAAGTTGTAGCACATTGTATTCCGCTCAAATATGGTGAGACCACCGATATTGCACCAGATGTCAGGCTCACTTTCCAAAATGCTGGACACATTCTTGGATCCGCTGTCGCTCATTTTCACATAGGTGATGGTCTGTATAATATTGCGTTTACTGGTGATATGAAATTTGAGCGCACGTGGCTTTTTAATGCTACTGTCAACAAATTTCCTAGACTTGAAACGCTTGTTATTGAGGCCACATACGGTGGTCACCATGATATCCAGCCATCTCGAACGGAAGCTGCCAATCAACTCAAGGGGATTGTGGAGCGCACACTTTCAAAAAGCGGAAAGGTTCTCATACCCGTATTTGCGGTTGGGCGTTCTCAGGAAGTCATGCTTGTGTTGGAGGAATTTATGAGAACTTCGAAAATACCAACAGTTCCCGTTTACCTCGATGGTATGATATGGGAAGCGACCGCAATTCATACCGCTTACCCAGAATATTTGAATAGCCAGCTTCGCACCCAGATATTTCAGATGGGTCAAAATCCATTCTTATCCGAGATCTTTAAGCGCGTAGACAGCAATGAAATGCGCGAGAAAATTTGCCACGACCCTGATCCTTGTGTTGTACTCGCAACGAGTGGCATGATGAATGGTGGCCCAGTCATAGAGTATCTAAGAGCGTGGGCCGACGATGAGAAAAATTCACTGGTATTCGTGGGTTACCAGGCAGAAGGTACGCTCGGTAGGAAGATTCAAAAAGGTTGGACAGATCTAACTCTTACTGAAAAAGGAAAGCCAATTAACATTCAATTGAAAATGGCTGTCGAAACGGTAGATGGTTTCTCAGGTCATTCTGACAGAAGGCAACTGATGAATTATGTTTCATCACTTGATCCAAAACCTGAGCGGATTATTGTTTGTCACGGCGAAGAACATAAATGCGTTGATCTTGCCAGCTCACTCTACAAAAAATTCAATGTAGAAACGAAAGCTCCAATGGATCTGGAGACTATCAGACTAAAATGATCATTCCAGTCCTTGCAATATTGTTTTTTTATGCTTTTCGCCAAGAAGAACCACCCTGCTGTCTTTCTTTTCCTTTAGGATTTCGAGACCCAAAATCATTCCAAGTCGTCTAGCAAAATCTTTGATCGATGAATGCAATGGCATGTTTGAGAGGTTCAATCGCTGTCTTGACTGGCCTACGAATACGTATCCCTTTGGTTCGATGAATGTTGGATCAGCAAGTTCATCGAGCTTTGCGTATTCGTCTTCCCAACCTATATTCCAATCCTGAACGAGTGTGTGACGAATCACCTTTCTGGTATCTAGCGATGGTAATAATTCAAGAGTTCTTTTCAGGCGCTTCCATCCGTCAGGCAATTTTGGTATACATACTCTCTTGTATATTTCCTCGTTAGGGGCAGCGACAGTCACGTAAAGCTGCGTTGGTAGAGGATAGAGGTTCTCCAGAACATTCGGCATAGTTCCATTTGTAACGAGAAATGTCGTCAGTCCTCTCTTGTGACATATTTCAATAAAATCGCTAAGATATGGATACATTGTTGGCTCACCAGCTAAAGAAATTGCAACATGTTTTGGATTTCGTGCCTCTTCCCATCTCTTAATCTCACACCTTTCGTCACCCTTGAAGCCAGAGACCAATAGTTTTTGTTGATTTAAAAGGGCATCAAGCATGTCCTCCGGCTCACTCCATTGCTCTGGAAGCGACTCGAATCCCTGAACGCGCCAGCAAAAAATACAATTCTGAGTGCACATATTCACTACTGGCGTCATCTGCAAACACCGGTGTGACTTGATACCGTAAAATTCCTGCTTATAACAGTACCTATTCCTTAGAAGACTTTCTCTGACCCAATGGCACAATTTTACAGCCGCATGATCGCCGTATAATCTGTATTGTTGTTTCTCCAGAATGGTCCTTAATTCCGGTTTCATTTGCAACACCGTAACTGATGCGCTCAGTATTCAAAAAGACTCCGTTGCGTCGTTGATAAATTGCTATCTATGCTTTCAGCCCTATTTCCCTCACCGGATTTCATAGGTTCGATATCATTGATCCTCTCAACTGGTACGGATTTCGTTCCAAGAACCTTCTGAACGTCGGTCAATACATGCTTAACTGCATTAGAATCGATTTTCTCGTCTAATAAGAATGCAATTTCCTCAGCGTCCAGTTGAAGTTCTAAGGAAGTCGCGATTCTGAAATCTTTATTCTTTCGATAAATGTATTGAAAATGTGGAAGGATCTCATCCCTTGCAGTATAGACGGAACAGTGGCATAGCGACCCCAGTTTTGTAGCAATGCCATCGCGAACATTTCTTAAGCTTCTTGATCTAGACATTTTCATTAGGTAGAGCGGGAATCTGTATTTCACGTATTCTTTGTACTTTTTTTTCTTTGCACTGCATATACCAAAACTCATGAGATCAATGGAGTATGACCAGAAACCATAGTATTGGCGTCTCAAGACTCGTCCGAGATATACGTCTGCCCTCGCAAGAATCAAATATGCCTCATATAGGTCCGATGGATCTCTATATTCTAAAGGAACATTCTCATCAATCCACAAAAGGACATGCTCTGGCTCTTCGTTAACCTCCGAAAACATAGATCTAGCTCTTGATGGATTTGATCCATGTAAGACTTCGGTAATGAGATCATACAGCGATTTTGTGATGAGTCTTTCACTTAGCACTGCCGTATCTTTGTCCGTAACTTCCTTCTTGCCGAGTGCTATTGCCTGAAAATCTCTTATAGCAGATCTCAGGTCACCATTTGAATTAGCAGAAATTAAATCGATCGCCCGTTCACTGACAATAATCCCTTGCTCTTTAGCTATTTTTTTGAGAACCGATTTGATCGTATTGGGCTGAATTCTATTGAATCTAATCTGTTTGCTATGCGATTTGATGATCTCGCTTTTCTTGCTCAATGCATAGAAATCATTGACGATAAGAATCACTGGCTGTTTAGTTGACTTGATAAGATCAATGATTGCAGGAACCCCACCGTAATCCTCCTTGCCGAATATATTGTCTGCTTCATCAAGTATTATGAGTTTCAAACATCCATCTTTGGATGAGAGAAACTCACCCTCGTCTGTAAATGTATCAGCTAATGCCCCTCGAAGTGCAATCCTTTTTATAGCTTCTGCGTTGCGCTGGTCCGAAGCGTTCATCTCTATGACGCCCCATCCGAAATCATTGGCGAGGGCAAGTGCAGCACTGGTTTTGCCAGTTCCTGGGCTACCTATCAGGACAGCGACTTTTTTTTCTGGCTCCCCGCTTTCCCAAGAAATTGCCCACTCTTTCAATTCCTGTATTGCCTTCGGATTACCGACAACTTCGTCTAATTTTGTGGGTCTATATAATTCCGTCCAGTCGGTTCCTTTTTCGAGATCTTTCATTTCAATTTTAAAAGAAGGAAGTATTGGATATATAAAAGAACACCCTGATAGCGAGATAAAAGTGATTTATGAATAATTCTTGTTATTTCAATTGGGTATAACGTTTGATTTTTTTCGTAAGTAAAGATACATGTTTAACAAATTGAAATATTTACTATACAAATACCAATTGCGCCATGACGGTTATACAAACAGGGAAAATGAATTTCGAGTCGGAGGGATAAATAGTGCTGATTCATTCCACATTATGGTAATTATTCTAGATTTATAATGCGCATTGTGGTTGAAATCTATTGTTAGCCAAACGACAGATCAACAACGTCAGAAAATGATAATTATGATTGTTTTTAATTTAGCGACTTATCCAGAAGTTTGCATATTTCTTTCTTATATTTTGCTCATAAGATAAAAGCGTTCAAATGGAATACTCTTTTTATGATAAAAAATTGCGCATGAATCATTACTTATGCAATTTTTAATGTATATATCGAAACAACGCCTCTTGCCCTGCGAGACACTTCTTTGCGTTTATACAATAAACGTCATCAAAATAGGACCAGATTCAATTTTCTTTCTCTTGTTGAAACCTAGCCTTCTAATGAAAAATCCCCTAAAAGATGCCACCGTAACACTATGATTGCAGATTGGTTGCACAAAGCTATGGCATTTTATCTGAATATAATTAGGGATGTAAGTAGCAATGTAGGTAGTTTTGCATTGGATGTCGGGTCTGCTAAGTATCAAGAATTACCATGTGCTCTTGGTTTATAGTAGAAAATTTCAATGCCTCTGCTTCAGGGCTAATCAAAGCGTTTTTTCTCCATCAGTTGT
>JAWCLO010000020.1 GCA_038850735.1 Methanomassiliicoccales archaeon | reverse complement strand
TTGAGACGAAGATCTTTGAATCACGAAAGCACATCTTGGAAGCTCTCGGTGGAAACGCTGAGGCCATGAGGCGAGGGGAAGCCACTACGATCGCATTTCCCGAAAACGGGGAGCTTCCCCTCTTCTTGGGCATGGAGTTCTGGGGCAAGATACTCAAGGAAGCATCGAAAGTGAAATCCGAAGAGCAGCTTCTCGTTTTTCTCAAAGACGAGTCAGCGATGCGCCTTTACGTCAGCCTCTCGATGCTGCCGGTAGCAGCCGCGCGGTGGATCTTCGATTATGTACTCACTTCGGAGACAGTGAGCGAGGTCGCTGCCGGAATGTATTTTGCTGCCCCCTACCTTCGGTTCGCAACGGATCCTCGGCTTCCGTCGCACATGCGGTTGTCCTTCCCTGGTTCGGATTCGGTATGGGAGCGGTTGTTGAAGGCCAGATCGCCGGTGGAGGCGGTCAGAGAACTTTTCAGGCGGGAGCGTGGAGGAATTCTTTATCTCTTGGCAGCGCTCTCAGCTGCCGGTCCAGTTGGTGATTTCATCGCACGATCAAGCGTCCTGCTCGATCAGTTTTATCGTCTCGTAGAGAAGTCGCCGTTGCCATCGGTCCATGAATCTTTCGACCTCATGGACCTCTTATCGTTCTTGCGCATTGACGGCGATCGGCTTGGCGTGCGGAGCGCAGCGGTGGAAGCGTGGCTTGGATCGCAGCATCAGAGAGGAAGCCCGATCGCCATCTTGCTCTCGAGGCTTGGCAGCGAAACGGCTGGACGGGAAATTCCGCTCGTCAAGCAGATCGCCGTGCTCACACAGATCGAGCGTGAGCGTCCTGACTGGATCTCCGAGCGGGAGACGATTGAGTTGATCGTCAAACAGGTGAGCGCGCGGCGAGAGCCACAGCTTGAGTTAGCGCTCGACCTTCGGATGAGTCGCGAGCAACTCCACCGATACTTTGCACTCATGGAGAAACTCGAATTGCTCTCACCTCCTGAGAAGAGGCAAGCGGCCATCCGCACCTTTCAATCGGCTTTCGAGTTACTTCGTGTGGTGGCGAGGAATGGGGCGCTCGATCCGTCCCACGTCGTTAAGCTGATTGACAGATTCCTTGAGCTTGATCCCGGCAACGATTACTTCCCCCTTGAGGTGACGGCTGTGGTTCATAGGGATTTGCTTCACGCGCCAGATTGGGCAAGTGGCCGAGAGGTCGAGAGTGCACTGATCGCCCTCCTTGCCAAGAGTCCTCCTTTGGTATTACCAATCCGCAGGGCCGACGATGAGGCGAAAGCAAATGCTGAGGGTTCTCCTCGCATGGTCCTCTATCAGTATGATGTCGCCAAAGCCAGTGAGGAGCGCATACGGCACCTATTGGAAGGACAGAAGCACACACGACTGGCCACGATCGTGGATGCTCTTCAGGCGCTAGAGAGGGACCCATCGGAGCCGAGTCATCTGCATCAACTTCGCACAGCGCTGGAAAGTTTCATCGAACCAGACCCTCCGCCTATGCCAAGGGGGAAGAAATCCAAGCGGCCCGTAGCCAGGCCCCCTTCATTGAAAGAGCTGTGGGCACAATTTGCAGTTTCGGCCGACCGTTCGACGCTTGAGGAAATACGCCGCCGTGTTGGGCTGTTTGTCGGCGAAGCCCTGCTGGGCATCGTTTATGCTGCGACGCTGAGCGGCGTAGGACAAAATGATGTCGCTTCTGATCTCGTTCGCCGCCACGATTTCAGTGTCGAGCCATGGGGAAATGCCGAGTGGGATCCGGCACGCAAAGCCGTGCGGGGTAGCGTCGCGCGGCTTGGCTCTGTAGTCGCTCATTTCGAATCGCGATCACCGGGAATCACGTCATCGAGTGCTCAGGCGCCGCCTCTATCCTCATTCGTCGCTACTGCCCTTGATTCATTCCGGGTCGTGGATCGTCGCTTGATCACGGACCGTGCTCTGGAATATGTCGCTCGCACGATCGATCTCGGAGAGGACGTACTGGCGGTTTCGACGCTGCGTAGTCCGAGCGATTACGTAGCTCAAGCTGTCATCGAACGCCTGGAGGACATTCTCTCGCTGCGCCGCGCCCTGGTTGTGCGAGGCTGGCTTGATCGTGGTGACCCACGACGGGCGATCGCCGAGCTTACGCTCTCGGAGCTTTTTTACATCGGCAGGCGATATTTCGAAGCGCGACTCAGAGCCGTCCCTCTCTCAGAGTTAGTGAAGGAACCTGGATCGCTCGGGGCATTAGCCCGATTGGTTATGGAGAATCAATCCGATGCAGCGGGTTCGCAGATTCCCATAGTCCTCGAAAGGGAAATACGTCAGTTCGGCTCGACGGTGATGACGCGAGCTGGTCTGCTTCGCCTCGACTGGAGGGAAGACCTCGAGCCCTATGAGCGAAGTTTAGTTTTCAGCGATGCCCGCCGACTGGTGGAGCGAGTACAAGACCTGAAGCTCGCGCTCGCGCGGGCATGCTACCGTCAGGGCTGTTCTGCCCAGCTTTGCCTCAGCCCGATGCTCGCCCACGAGGTTTTTCGACTCATGGATGCAAAGCAGCGGGAATCCCGTGGAGGAGCGCTCTCACCAGAATGGAATTGGCAGGGTCTTGTTTCGACGATTCGAGATCTCGCAGAACAGCACCTCCCGGAGATCATCGTCCGGTTGGCTGGATCACCTCACGCTCAACTCTTGCCCGAGGTGAAATGGAACGACGCTCCCACAACACAGGCACTGACGGTGGTGGGGTCGAAGTGAATCAGCTCATGACAACACCCGATGAGCTTCTTCCAGGACTCTCGTCAGCAGATCCACCGATGGGCAGTAATAACGATGGAAATCCCGCGCGAGCAAAGCCCTTTCACAAGGTGGCTACTGATTCCATCCGCCCTTCGAAAACCGAGACTCTTCCGATCTGAAACGCGCTCCGTTTTATTCGCGCTTTTGCCTCGATCTCTCAGTTTCGTCAATCAGATCCTTTACCGCAATCGTGATCACCTCGCGAAGTGCCTCGTCTAGAAGAGATGGAGCGCGAGATTCGCTTGGGCGAGGCAGAGGGTAAGCTTGCAGAGGCAAAGCTTTGAGCGAGATCAGGCTTCTGCGTGTCGTGGTCCAAAGGACATCGCCGGCAGCGTTGATGAGTCTCACCGTGAGCTGCAGACTCGGCTCCTCGTGTCGAACAAAGACAATTCCCCTTATGACTGCATCTGCGTCCTTTCGACTATTGGTGACGATGAACCTTTCTCGCAGTCTTCCAATGAGTAAATTCCTGGCTTTTTGGCTAATGGGATCGTCTCCCAGCGACTCGACATAGATTCGTCTCACGGAAATAAGCGAGGCGCGGGTCGCTGCTCCCCGGACTCCTTCCACATCTTCACCTACTCCTTCCGCAGGCCGGGACCGTTCCATCGGCGCATCAGCAGCATCTTCTTTCATTCTTGCCAGCCCCGATGGTGGCCCCGCGGGTCTTCTCGCGGCAGGGGTTGACTTCCTCCCTTCCTGCCCCAAATCCATGTGGGGTTCATCTCTCAGAGAAGGGGTGATCGGAGCCGAGGGGCCGGAAGCTGACAGCGGTTCTGGGGCTCGTGATCTAGAAAGTTCCATAGGCGGGCTTGCGGATGGCAGGCTATCTGCTTGCCTCCACCATCGCACAGAGAGAACAGCGACAACAGCAGATGCCACGATGAGGACGAAGGCAAGCGCCGGTTTGAGAGCGGGGATGTTCACTGAAGACCACACCTCACCCACTCGATATTTCAGTTGACGCAGCAATCGTGCAGCAGCTCGAATCAGGTTTGTCTCACGATATTCGACGTCTACAATGGCACTGCGAATCTCACCGCGAAGATTTCTCGAAAGGGTTATTGTGAAAGAGAGCTTTTGCCCACCTTCTAGGACGATCGAACGTATGTGTGGGCGACTGGAGCTTCCCCTTTCATACTGGGTGAGCAAACATGTGGCCAAGACGACCTCACCTTCTTCGTCGAGGGCTCGGACTTCTATCAGTTCGGCATTCTCCTCCAATTCAAGCTGTACTTGCCGCGTTCGAATCGGGTCCAAGCGGGCGCGCTCGATCCCGTCTACGACGATGAGCAATAATCGGCCAGAGGTTACCCTGCGGCGAGCCGCTCGTTCGTTGAGTTCGTTCTGGACAGCAGCTACCTCCTCTTCCGCAAGCTGTGGTGGATAATACCGATCGCCGCGAGGCAATTGATGATCTTCCCTGGAAAGAGAGAAATGAGGAAGTGCAAGTCGCTTCTCTGGAGGGTCGAAGCCCAGGGCGCCGATCAATCGGCTATGGCAGTCGGGATGGAGGAGTGAATGAATCCGGTTGAGCTCTACCGGATGCTCCTCGTCGGGATCGTCTCCTTCAAAAGTGAGAGGGGGAATGGTTTCTTCCATCGGATTCAAACTTTCGGGTAAGACACAACGGGTCTTCCAGGGCGTGAAAAGGATTAGGCATTTCTTAACGAGCCCGACGTGCCGATCAGGATCGTCACGAACGTGGAACCGTTCCTCCCCCCGTTGACCTCGGACGATCTTCAACAGGTTACCGAACCGTTCCTGGAGCTCGTTCATTAAGCGCCCCTTGCATGACCGGTAATAGCTGTCGTCCCTGACGCGCTCAGGGTCTTGGACCACGAGATTATAAATCTCCATCGTTTCCGCCGTGCTATAGTTATGAAGCAAGCGACTCAGGCCAAGAGTGACGTAAAAAGAGTTGCGCCTTATGGTGATTCTGACGAGGTGCTTGATAAAACGTATGATCATATCCTCTTCGCTCAGCCCCGCAATATTTGACCGTTCCTGAGCTTGCTCATAGGGCTCCGACTCGATATAAACAAGACGCTGGAGCAGATGTAGCTCGCTCATGGAGACCTTGGTCCTGTGTTTATGTCGCTGTGTCCGTTCCAGCAGCAAGCGCCCAGTGGGCTTATAATAGAGTCGCTTGTCCTGAGCCGTACATGCGATCTCAAGCTTAGCCAGGGCTTCGGTGGCGATGCGGAGGGCAATCGGCTTCTCAGGATGAATAAAATAAGCGAGCTGGAAGGCCATTTCAAGCAACTCGCTTATATCAGGTAACCACCCCATAAGCCCCTTCGATTGCGCCACCAGTTTATCAAAGATCAGCACAGTAGTCAACAACTTTTGCAGCGTGGATTCACGCGCGCCTTTTCATCATGCATTCGTGACCGCACTTTCTCAGGGAGGTTATTATACCATCCACCCCCCCTTCTCCAGCGTGAGATTTTCAGAAATCGGAAAGTTATACGCTCTGGCCGAAAGCTATCGAGTATGTTGTTGTTCCTGGATGAAAGATCCAGTCTAGGAGAAGGAAGAATCGCCATGCGGGCTACGGGTAAGGACATTGTCGTGGTCACAGGAGGGATGCCCTTCACGTCTGTTCTCGCGACGACTTTCTTCGCGTTTAGGAAGAGCCAGAGTGAGCCTCGAGCGCCTGAACGTCCGGTCGTACAGCAGGCGGATTCGGATGACTATCTGAACGACTTCAAGGCCGGCTATAGGGCCGGATTTGAAGCCTGGATTTTGGGCTTGTCCTACGTGGATCGCGGCAAGATGTTGACTCTGGTTTCGAGGAGAGCCAAAGGCTGCCGAAGGCTCAGGAATAAGGGAGGCCAGTGGGATGCACTCCAGTGCTCAGGTAGTGAAAGCGGGATGCGAGGGGACCACCTGGCTCCTTCCGGAGCTTGGAAGCGCCATAGTTTCGGTGATGGCGTCTTGTGATTTCCCGATTCCACTTTTAGGAGGGACGACTATGAAGAAGCAAAGGCTGAACAGGTACGAATCCCTTGTTGGGTTGATCGTGGTGATCGGCCAATTCCTGAATGGGCATTTGCGTGCATTCGTCACATCCACATTGTTTACCTTCTACTTGGTTGTTGTCGTGGGTATGGCCTTTATTCCGGTAGGTTTGCTGATGGCCCGGACCTTTACCCGAAATCAAGAGGCCATGACGAATGTGACGGTCATCGAGCTCGTCAAAGCGGGGATCGGCGATGAAGTAATCATCCAGCTGATTCGGAGATCGAAGACGAAGTTCGACCTCTCGCCCGGAGCCATCGTGCAGAGGAGGTGTGCGCTCCCTTCTTGGGATGGCGCCAGCGTGAGCTTTTCAGAATTCCGAAAGTGATACGTTCCGGTAGAGCGGGGTGAGATATAGTGTAGCCTTCGAAGAGAATGCTTTGTCCAAGACACGGGACAGGGAGGTAATAGCCATGGGCACCAAAATCGGTGTCTGGATGATGCATCTTCCCTTCAACAATAAAGGAAGCAAATTGCCAACAGCGATCAGGCGTATGCTTGTCCTAGCGGTTTCCTTATCCGGCCAGTCACCGTCCGTTCGGCGGGAAGTGAAGCCGGCGGACATCGGAGAGTGTCGGTGGATGACGCAGGAACTGGGCAGATGCTATGAGACATTTAGGGTGCAGAACGGCGCCCAGGACGTTTACTATGATCTGCACCGAGGTGGAAGACGGGCGAGAGGTGGGGTAAGAGGCGTTTCAAGGGCTTTACTTGGCGGATGGCTCAGAATGCCCTTAAATCTAACGACAAGGAAGGTGAGAAAAATGACCTTCAGGCCATTGACACCTTCAATCTTGCTCATCTTATCGTTTG
>JAWCLO010000019.1:7130-9394 GCA_038850735.1 Methanomassiliicoccales archaeon | reverse complement strand
TCTTAAGGGCGTTCACGAGTTTTGACGTTTCGGATTGCAAGCGCAATTGGGCTTCTGCGAGCTTCTGTATTCCGTTGTTTAGCATACCGTATTGCTCAGCTCTATTTGTTTCGATTTGCTGAAGCTTTTCATCGACTTTTCTCAGCGCTTCTTCAATAGGTTTCACGAGCGTATCGATTGCCTGTTTTCTTGACTCGAGATCGCATTTTGCAATCTCGTTATATCTCTCTAGCACTTCTTTGGCGGTTTCCAAAAAGGACCTATTGTTCTCTTGCAGCGCTCGTGAGGAAAGTGCCTGGAAAGCATCTGACATTTTTTGCTTTGCATCTTCGAGCAGGGCAAGTTTTTCATTAGCTATCTTTCGCTCGGCTTCGACCTGTTCAAGCAATCTACTCCTTTCTTGCAGCAGCTCGCTATTCTGATTTTTCACCTTTTCGAGCTCAAGCAGTTGCTGATCTTTCTGATAGATGCGCTCATTAAGCGCCGCAATTTCCGCTGATGCAGTGAGTCGTCCTCTTTCTTCAGCTTCCACCATTTTTTGCCGGAAGAATGCAATGCCGATGAGTACTCCGATCACCGCACCGCTTACGAATATTAAAATAGCAATAAATTCTTCCATTTTCTCCCCACCTGCGATAATCTTTGGGGATCGTACACGATCCCAACTTTATCCAAGCGATCAGCTCTTGCTAATCGTATTGAAGTCAAATTCTTGAATTGTTTCAAGTAGGTTTAAGATTTGCGTCTTGAAATCATGTTGCAAGAAACTTTAAGTGATAAAGCCTATCCAACGATTTTATTGACGTCGATTAATAATTTGCAAGAAATAGGTCAATAGCAATCAGCCGACATGAATTTTCAATGCTACCTTGCATTCATATATGACTGCTTCATTGGGACTCACCTGTGGAAAAAAGGCCAGCTTGCTGGATCGATGTTGTATGTTAAGCTTTTTTGTCATCTTTTCGTTCGTAGATAATCGAACGAATCGATCTGCACGATTCGAATCTTTTCTAGATTCCGAATTCACAAAAAAAACAATAAAAGAGATGCGATAGAAAAAGAAGAGCGCTGAAAGCTCTTGATATCTTCAACAACTACCTATGAAGTGAGGTAAGCAGGGTATATCACCAACTAATAATTTTTCTTTTAAAAATTGTCCAATGTTCTAAGAAAAACGCACCTCATTCTTCGTCGAATCTCGTTTTTGCCCATGTAATTCCTTTACTGGTAACAACCTTTGGAGAAGCCCATTCCCTCGGATTTCGCAGTACCCAAATGAAAACCTTCCCATTCTTTGTGTTCTTTGGAATAAGGTACTTCGGATAATAATCCCAGTAATCATTTCCAGATAAATCGACCAACTGCTGCTTCACATCTTGTTCGTTGATTTTAATGCAGTTCACTATCGCGACACTTCCTACGGCACCTATTCTCCTGCTGACGTCTGTTGCAATAACGGCAACTCTCTCTCTTATTGTCGTGCTAAATGAACGAACAAGCAAGTGTAGTTTCCCCCTAACCACGTGAGTAGCCCAAGGCTGAAAGAGCTTGAAACCTCGCTCGATCATATCAATATCCTGAATTATTTCTGAACTATTAAATACATACAACAAAAAAAGTTCATTGTCGGTAGTGAAACAACTAATGTCGAGTTTTTTCACGTACTGGCACTATAATCCACAACGAGACGGTTCTGAGTTATATATTTTCTTTATCTTATCCAGTAAATCCAAATTTTTCGCTCACGAATTCAAATCTGTTCAAGTAGAGGGCCGTTTGTTCACGTCCGCACATACATTTGTATGCTTTTCAATACCTGTTCTATGTCAGTGTTTTGATCGATAAGCCAGACTTTCCATCCGGATTTCTCGAGAAGATGCTTAGCGATATCTCCTTCGATTTCTGAGCGCGTTTGTCCCATCTTGTTGATATGCAAAATTGCACAATTAACGCGACCAGCTATCTGCCATGCATAGTCGATCATTATCTTGATCTTTTGATCGCCAACTTTGCAGCTAGTTTCGAAGTCTTTCTTCGGAGAAGGAATCCCTAAGGCGTATGCATACGCATCAATATTTTTTCCTAGCGTCTCATTATCAACGTTCTGGCAACCGAAAGATATAGCTTTTGAGATTCTTCTTATAAGGCGCTCGACTTCAAGATTGTTTTCAACTTCATTATTTCTAATCACTTCAACAATCCACTTCTCCCTTTCTCTCAAAGTTCTTCTAATCATGGTGTCTCTCTCTTTAACTTCGGGT
>JAWCLO010000019.1:5996-7099 GCA_038850735.1 Methanomassiliicoccales archaeon | reverse complement strand
CTACCGTCTCTTGTTAGCCAGTGTATATCTGGGCGGACATAAAACCCAAGGGATTCTACGGGAATTCTCATATCCATTTCAGCGTTATCTATTAACCCGACTTCCTTAAGCTTATTAGAAAGGATTCGAACTGATATTGTATCAGGTCTTCCATGTGGTGGAATCGGAATCCCGGTTTCGCCCTTTATGCCGAAAAAGGTTGGATTCTCTTCAAGTTTTTTTAGCGATGGCAGCGCAATCTTCCGCGATAGCGCTGGGTGATCTCTCTGATTTTCGTAAATCCTCAAACAAGATGGACAGCTAGATTCGCACTGCGACGGGCACTGTTCGCATAACGATACGGCGGAGCCTATAATCTTCTTCCAATTGTCTACCACCTGGTCAAGCAGTCCAGAGCCGCCAGGATGTCGGTCAATGATCCAGATGGAAAAGCAGCTTTCTCCCACTTGTTTGATCATCAATTCGAGATCGTCTGCTTCCATTTCGATATGATCCATTGCACCGATGATTATCGCCCATCCCGCAGAGACAGCTTCGGCGAATGAAGAAAAGGGTCTAATGGAGAGAAAATCAGCATCGAATGCAGATTCAATGCAGTACCATCCAGCACTGCTATGCCCAAATTCCTCGCGGTGTTTCCTTAGGAATTCTTCAATATGTTCACTGTTAGATAGTTGGAGAAGGGGGGATCGAACCTCACCGCAATCGGGACAAATCGGGAAACCTAATTTTAGTTTGGAGTTCCCATCTTTGACCGTTCTGTATATTCTCGTAGGTCCAGTATTAAGAAAAATCATATCCATTCCATAATAATGAATAATATGAAATTCGCCAATGGAGTATGCTTTGATTCCCCTGTATCCTTCCCCCAAATCAGTCGTTAGTACGTGACAAGGCATCCTGAAAACGACTTCTTCTTCATCGGTGATTCTGCTTTCATGTGCGAGGATGCAGTCCGAAATCGGGACAGAGGAAATTTCAAATGGTCTTTCAATTGACCTGAGAAGTGTGTACCCAGCATGCAAAACATTATCTGTTACCAGATCAAGCTGGTATTTCTTTGTACTGCGCTTTCTATTTTCGTCAGGGGGAATGGAGTATCT
>JAWCLO010000019.1:2430-5986 GCA_038850735.1 Methanomassiliicoccales archaeon | reverse complement strand
GGAGTATCTGATTACTTTGAACTTCGCTCCATTTGCATATAACATATTGCCTGGTACAAATTCCTTAATGGCCTTTGACTTCAATCGTGATAACGAGAAAGATGGAATTTGGCTTCGGGTGGATTGGAATCCTGCACTAATACCTGCCTCATCAAAACCATAACCTGGCAGAAAACCTCGGGCTGCTAGAACGTTCAGCGTGTATGTTTCTAGATCGCGCCGAGACTCGATTTGTTCAATATATTTATCAATGTGTTCCAGCAGTTGCTTTTCTTCCTCATCGACGAGACGCCCCTCGCCCTTCAATTCAAGCAGTTTCTTCCTCAGGTTTTTCGCATCTTCGAAGTTCTTGAATATGGCACTAAACTCTTCTTCTAAATTCGTGGGAAAGCGTTTGATGTGATCTTCCAGGTTCTCAATCGCACTTCTATCTTCCTCTGGCCAGTATCCATCTTCAAAAGCGCTGATAACAGCCTTCTTCATGATCTTATCAAATCGATTGCAAACAAAATCGCGTATGTAATCGAGCTTAGGTGGATCTTTTTTGTACTCGTTCTTTTCAAAGTCTTTGATGATTCCGCAAATATGCCGCGGAATTTCGCGTTCGAAGTTTTCATTCACTTCTGCCCTTTCTTCGTCTGTGAGCGTAATTCTCTCCCCAGAAATTGTCACATTCGGCGTCCTGGCAATTCTCAGGATTGCAGAAATTATCGTGGCGTTAACATGCCGTTCAACCATGTGCCTATTGCGGAGGTTGATCCGAGGAGGCGAGATCTTCCCGCCTAGCATTTTCATGGGGTTCTCGAAATATGCGAGATCGTGGTGCATGTTGCGGCAGTAAGTGTATATGACCGCCATGCGTTGCCTTCTACCAGCTCTGCCTGCCCTCTGCCAGTAATTTGAGGGATCTGGTGGTACATTCCGCAGTAAAACTCCATCGAGGTCCCCTATGTCAATACCAAGCTCGAGTGTTGGAGTAGCAACGATGCAGTTTACGCCTTCCCCTTCCTTAAATTTTCTTTCGATGTCCTGGCGAATCTTATGGGGAACCTGAGCGGAATGTTCTCTCGGGACCATAATAGTGAAATTCCGGTTTAGAAGCACCGACACATCATAGATCTCTTCAGTGGGCTCCCTTCGGACCATTTTCCCATTGCAATTCCACGCAACGCACTTCATATTTGGAGTCTTCTTGCTTGTGACCGTGCCGCATCTCTCGCAGACGAAAAATTCCCACTGCCTACTCACTCTGATTTTCTCCTCGTTTACCTGGTATCCTGAGATCATCAATCCGTGGTTTCTGCGACCGCCTGATGATCTTTGAACCTGAACTAAATATTTCTGCTCTACGAGGAACTCCCAAAGACAGTGCAAAAAACTGTGAATATCCTTCAAGTCCGGGAAGACTTTCTTTGCAAATTGCATCGACCAAGTTTGACCTCTGGAAGAGATCACTCCCTTTATTCTTTGATTTTTCTCGTCATCTCTTTCCAAGACTATTGCCCGAGGATATAGATCACTCGGTTTAATCCAACCATCTCGCACTTCTTCTTTATTGTGATAATCCCATTGTGTGGAGTATAGAAGCGTAGCAGGAGAATGCACAAAACCAGATGTTCGCCATCTGTCAAGGAAGCAGTTTGTGAAATCTGAAACCATTTCTACATCTAATTTGAATCGAGATGCAATTTCTTTAACGAAAGAACTTTCTGGACCGATGCCGTCATAGGTAACGCACAAGACTCCCCAGTTCTCCAGCGTATCCATCCGTCCAGAGCCTTCGCAAATTTCTCTCAGCAGCTGAATATGAAAATACTTCTTTCTATCTCGCTCAAATTCACGGCCTTCCAGATTGCCCTCGTGTTTCTCAATGAGATCCGGGCATATGATTCTCTGCAATTCTCTATTCTCCTTTAATATCTTGATTGCAGCCTCAACAAGATCTCCTGTTGTCAGCTCTAATCCTTCTTCTAATGCATTGAAAAAAAGTTGTCTAATACGGTATCGTCTAGCATGGTCATGCATCCATGCGGCCTGAAATGCAGCATCTTGCCTGCTATCTGCGAAAACCAAAAGTTTCCTGTGCGACTCCGGCATCGCCTGGATCATCTCTTGTGCAAGGATGTGCACGTCAGCTACCTGTACGGCCCTTGCCTCAACGAGTGTACGCTTTTCCCTGTGAGAATATGATCCACATGCGGGACAATATGAATAGGGGGCGTATCCGTTATTCGATCCGTAGACTATCGCCCAGACTTTCAGAAGCGAATCTTTAGATCGACATGAAGGACGCTGACAGATCTCACCGCTCGTCCGTTGCACTAGGCCACATTTTGCGCATATTTTGAGATTTTCAGAATCGCAATGCTTTACATCTTGGGCTTCAACGCCGACGAGCAAATCCGTAAAGACGATGTCGGTACCATCCGAGTCTTCAACCCAGTACTGATCTTTGTTTGAAATTCCCTGAGCGCCGCCTCTCAGCATTTCTCTACTGATTTCAAGATCGGTCACTTTTTTCCTGTAATAGTGCTGTCCGCAATTCTTACAATAAACAACATCGAGGATTCTCGTTTCGATATGACTAGCAGCTTCTTTTTCGCTTTCTTGAATCCTCCTCATTGCTTGCTGGCGGGATTCCACAAGCATAGGTGACCAATCGCCGTTTACGCGATGAAAATAAATTACCGCACCTTCTGGACCCCTCACAAAATAGTGTAATTTCGGGCGGAAGAGCCGTACCCCATTGTATTCAGTCGCCGCCCCAATTGCAAGCCAGAGGAGTATTTCAGCTTTTGCCGCCTCCAAATGCTCTCCGGATGGCTCCTCTCTTTTGAGCTCCTTCCATGTGAGTTTTGCTAAATCTTCGAGATGAAGAGGCTCTTCCAGTACTTTGTCGAGCACCTGCACAATATCAACGGCTCTCAAGGTATCGTAAATCAAAGAAGGATCATCTGCGCGCTCGAGCTTCGTTTGCAGAATTTCCTCCAATTCTTGAATAACAACCTCTTTGTTGTTTCTTCCGAGCGCAGAAACAATAGGACCAAATCTGTCGCTCGCGTCTTTCAAAGGAACGGTTCGATATTTGATTTCAACGGGTTCCCTCGCCTCGTACTCCTCGGAAATCAACAGTACCGATTCTGGATTGACTCCGAAAAACCGAGAGCAGAATTTTCTCGCAGCTTCTTCGCTATTTCCCTCTGGATCAACAATTGTAGCACTTGTTCCGATGTGGATAATATCTCTTGATTTCTTTCCAGCAAATTCGCGAAGCCTCCGAATAAGAAGGGCGACTTCAGAACCCTTTAAACCGGTAAATGTGTGTGCCTCGTCTACAACGATGAACGACAAGGAGTTATCGTTGAAAATCGCCACATCTTCTCCTCTTGTCAAAATCAATTCGAGTTGTTTCATGTTGGTGATAAGAATATTCGGAGGAGACTGCTGCATTTCTTCGACGCTAGCCTTTTCTTCCCAGGGTATAACTACTCGTGAATCTGCCCTCGATTTCTGTAGCTCCAGCATGTATTGTTCACGATCCACGCCGGGTCCCAAT
>JAWCLO010000019.1:0-2420 GCA_038850735.1 Methanomassiliicoccales archaeon | reverse complement strand
AGCGTAGCACCTGTATAGGTTCCAAATGTTATGCCAGTCCCGGCTAGTAGTCTTCTCAATCTTTCGTTCTGATCGTTTGCTAGGGCGTTCATGGGATAAATGAGTACGGCTACAACGCCTCTCAGTGCGCCTGAGTCCCTCAGCTCGAGACATTTACTGACAATGGGATAAAGGAAAGCCTCAGTTTTGCCACTTCCCGTACTCGTGGAAATGACCAGATTTTTTCTGTTCTTTATTGCACGAGCAGCATCTTCCTGATGCTTGAAGAGAGTGGAAAACTCAGCAATTGATTTGTCGTGCAGATCACGGTGAAAAATCCCATCATCGCATAATTCCTTAACAGTTTTCCCCTCGAGAAGCGGTCTAGATAAGGTCACATACGGTCCCTTTATGAAGATTGATCGATCTGGTTTTCCAACGAGCTGTTCAGCTTGATCGCGAAGTCTCTTGTCTTTCAATGGCAGACGCGAGAACCTATACCTCAAATATTGACGGTTGACTTTTTCGGCGAACACAATTGGATTTAAAACCTGAGTATTTGTCAGGTTGACCCCTCCATGTAGCCTACAAGAGAACATGAGGGTTGTTTATTTGAAGCAGATTTTGATGGTTTACCACCTTTGCCCTCATCATTTTCCCACATTTTCATTTTTTCCTCGAAGTCGGGGTCGTATATGTATCTGTATGGCTTAGTACCAGAAATTACATCTTTTAGCCTTTCGTATGCTCCTTCTGGTTTAACTAACGAAAGCACGCATCTCGCATATTCTTCGCAGTCCCTCCAAGTAAGGACCGTCTTATCGGGGTCTCTCGCCCAAACTTCGCTCCACAAGCGATCGTATCTTTCTGTGACTTCACTCTTGAACCCCATCTTCCTAGCATCGATCAGAAATTTCGCGAGCCGATCTCTGTGGATGTGGAGCGCACGTCGTGGACTCATTGGCCTCTCGGTTGCAATTTCTGGCTCTGATTCCTTCTTATAATTAATCCATGGTATTCCTTCATTTTTGGCAAGTTCATCGGCCTCAAAAGAAAGTATGTCTCCAGGATTCCACTTTCTCCACTCCATTCCTCTTACTGCGTCCCGATGATTCAGCGCATTCTCAGGAAGTTGCCAGGATTCCGCGAATCGATCGATGTTGCCGTTGAATTCTTCAACGAGGTCCGAAAATGCTCCAGCTACAATTGCCGGATATCTAAATTCCTTTTCGAGATCTTTGTCCATTCTGAAAAATCCCCGTGGATCCTTCTCGTCCATTGAGAGGATGCAATTTACCTCTTCTAAGTCGAGCGCTGAACTGTAAAAAGCGATGGCGTCTAGGATTGCGCGGTATTTCATTCGCAGGGTCTCCGACCATGCCCAAAAATCAGTCCAATTATTACTAAAGTTGTATCGATTTCTAAAAATTAACCATTCAGTCGAGAACAGTGGTAAAGATAGCGACAATGATGTGGAAAATCTGATGAATAGCCGGGCGCGAATACAAGAATCACTTATTGGCAATTCAAGCATGATGTATTTTTTCAAGTGAGTTCCAGAGACTGTTTTTCGAGTAATGGAGTCAAATAACAGAGTATTCAAATAAGAATGCAATGGATATGCAATGTGATCATCATAATCGCATAGGCAGAAGCCAGGAGCTGTGCATCCTTCTCTCGGAAAATCCCACATAATGCAACTGATAGCAGTTCTTTCGTCTGTCGATCTTGCAATGTCCCTGAAGGTAACCTTGGATCCCCGAATGCTTTTTAACTCTGTTGAATAAATTTCCGCACTCATTCTCTACCTTTCCCTGCCGGTGACGTGCGCTGCGTAAAAAGGATCAAACTGGTATATCATTTTCCCTTCAATTAAGGGCAGACCGATTTCCCCCTCTTTGTTAAGCCAAAATCCAAAAGGATCTCTGATGAATCCTTTCCTCTCCCATTTGTCCCTTGCTGGAAACAGTTTCGAGTCGGTTGTCATATCAAACTCTCTCGTGTACTTTATTCTCGGCTTGCTTGCGACATCACCTATGAGTCTGCCTCTTCCGTAAAGCTTCTCCATAATCTTGGCTTCCTCATCTTTGTTAATTGCGCGCACCAAAAGGAATTCTGGGCTAAACTTTCGAATAAAGTCAGTATCAACGATGTTGCAAGAGACATTCTCATTTTCCCATTGCTGCAGATCTTCAACATAAAAGGCCGTTTTCAACGCCTTCGAAAATTGCCCACGCTGTAAGATAATGCAACAAAAAATGAAAGACGAAAGGATTGGGAAGATACGGTGTCTATTTCGGAAACTAAACAGCCATTCCCAACCATAATCTTCCAAAAAGACTCTACGTAGCTTCGTACTCCCTTCATCTATGTAAATCGCGCCAGGTAAAACCATACCAATTCGTCCTTTTTTTCTAACGAGATACATGCTTTGTTCTATG
>JAWCLO010000018.1 GCA_038850735.1 Methanomassiliicoccales archaeon | reverse complement strand
ATTTTTGACTGTTGACGAATAGAATGAATTTACGTTTTGAAGAAAATCTTGAAATCATGCAACTTTTTGTGGTTTGAAATGCAGCACGAGGCAATTCCAGAGACTTGATCTATTGCCTATAAGTTTCTCTTATTCAACCTACTATTCTCTTTTCCTTTGCTTTTCAAGCAGCTCATCAAGCAGCATAGAAATAAGAAAAGAAACAGCTGTGCCAGCAAAAATACCGGTAACAACTCTCAGAATATTGATCGATTCGTAATTTGTCAACAACTGCAGAGAGCCATCTATAGCTAACGGAAGAAAAAGCAAAAGGAATAATGGAAGCGTTATCTTAAATCCTGGCATTAGCAATGAAGCAATCATTCCCAAAAAAAGGCCAATAAATATCCCGACGTCCCGGGAACAAAAAGGCATTTGGTTGCCATTTACAAAATAAGACCTTTCAGACTTCTGATGACAGTATATGTCACCCATAGTATAAATTGTTCTTGGAACCAGATTCATCTCTTCTATTACATTTTGATTGTCCAGTTCACCAACTTTTCCGTTAAGATCGTTAACCGCAGAGGAAGCTACGAGTAGTGGCGAAATGAATACCAGAATTAGCCAAACTGCAAAAAGATTGGCACTTAGAATTTTGAGTCTCACCGATCTAGATTTTATCAATTGCATGCTAAAAAAGCAATTATCAACAGGAAATATGATAACCTTTGCACACTTTCGGCTAATTTTTGCTATCGTCTTTCGGATATTTTTATTTAATGACCAATGCATTTAAATTTGTGCGTGATTACGAGTAATCTTTTTGCAAATGAATTCGATTTCTGAAGGTATCGACGCGATTTTGACATTTCATGATTGCAAGCGGATCTAAGACTCTAAGAAAAGATTGATATCGGATTTGCGTTTCTATGATGCGATGACCAGTCTTCCAGAAGAAATGGAAATCCTGAAACGGTTTCACGGACATCTCGGACCGTACGTTGTGGTAGGGTACAGGATGGGAGCGCTTGCCAGAAGATACATATCTGGGAAATTGCATGCTATCGTTCATACGGGAAATCAAAGGCCTCTTTCATGCCTAGTCGACGGTGTGCAATTCTCATCGTCCTGCACCCTTGGAAAAGGTAATATCTTTATCGTGAATGAAGGGAAGCCTGTTGCAGACTTTGTCAGCGATGAGATAAACTTGACTATCGAATTGAACGAAAAAGTGCGGAAGGAAATTGAAAGGAGAATGACACGAGAGACGGAAGAGGCCATTGCGATTGAAATTTTTAATTTAAATGAAGATGAATTATTTAACGTTAAGATTTCTACTAAAAGAAGTGAACAATCCAGGTCTTGCTTATGATTGATGAAAAGATGAATACGATCATTGAAAAGGGCATCCTAGTCCCAAAATGGTATATGACATCACTACATTTCCTTTCGGGAAGAAGAAAATCGGAAAAGTATGTTATAATAAATGTGAGTTCCAACAGATATAGCCCAACAACAAGGGTATTACTCCCAAACAGATAATTTGAACTAGGTTCAAGGCAATCTGGTATGACGAAGATACTACTTGTAATGCCAAGAACTAGGGGAGCGAAGAGGATGCAGGTATACTTCATCATATCAATGATGCTTCCAAGCCGTTCTATAATTCTCATCTCCAGCGATCGAATATCACTAAGATTCTGAGCGAGATTGAGTGCCACAAGGCCGGCTCCTGTTGTATCTCTTAGTGCACATTTAGCTACAAGGTAATAGGCGCTCTTCACAATGGCAGAAAGTGATGATTTGTCCATTTCTTCAGAAATTATTGTTTCGATCTTTGTTTTTAAAATCTGCGACCGCCTGAGTACCCTTTTGGCAAAATCACCATAGAAAGTCGCATGCCTTGTTTCATAAGATCTCTTCAGTGATGTTTCAAAACTCTCCCCGGCGATCATATGATTGCCTATTTCATAAAGCGCAGTAATGAAATCTCTTTCAGCATCGCTGCTCTTTCTACTCTGAATCTGATTGCGACGCAACCCGAAAGCTAACAATAGCGGCACAGGTATCGAGAAAATAATCAGGAAAAGATAGGGTTCTCTGTATAGAATACAGCCCAGTATTAGTAATATGATAACAGAGGGGACGACAAAAATAGCGTGATCAATTTTCTTCAATGTCTCATCTGAATGGTGCACAGTGCTTATCGGGTTCCGCAAAAGAATAGATCGGGCGTAGAGAAAAGTTGCCGTTGGTATGATAACTAGTATTAGAAAATATGCTTCCCATGGGGGTTGCATAGGAATATTTTCAACGTTATTTGCCGAGGCGACTAATGAGTCCATCTGGAGCAGTGTCAATGGAAAGAACGAAAGTATCATAATTGGCAAGATTATACCAAGCGCAAAGAGTACCATTGTGGGCATTGCAAGAGTTGCGACAAAGTTTTCAACACGATCACGGACATTATTTATAACCAGAGAATTTGCCTTATCTAACAAACGATTTAGACCCTCTCTAGTACTCTCGTACGATGAAGCGACGATGAGATGGAACGCATGTTGAATTCCATTGTTCAGATCCGAAAATGACGATGCAATGTCTTCTAAGCATAGTATAATATTTCTTTTCTTCCTGGTAAAAACGCTCCATATGGACTGTGACAATTTTTCAGATAAGGGAGAATGGATTTGAGTTGCCGTGTACTGCACGGCTTGTTCAATCGAAGGACGGAACCGCATACTCATTGAAATGCATGCTACCACGGAAGGAGCATCGCGAAATATCGATTTCTCTTCTCTCATTACGAAGTTATTCACTATCTGTACTGGATAAATGGTTAATATAAATCCAAAAATCAACCCAGCTAGTATTATGAAAATGATTGTAATTCCATCAACAAAAAAGATAAATAAAAATGAAAACCAGAACAGCGATACCATTGCAATTAAATACAATGTCCATGCTGCAGAAACTATTAATTCTTCTTTTATTCCTCTAGATTTTAGCCATCTTTTGGCCTGGGTGGAAATCAAAGACTTAAGTCTCAAGTCAAACCATTTAGGCGGGTTTATCCTAGCTAGGATTTCAAGTAATCGAACAAAATCCTTTTCAAGCATCGCCACTTATGCCAAGCCTCCCGCATGCCCAGATTCGGAATTCTTCGGCTACCGTTTCATAATGAATCTCTTCGTAAGTCATTCTCTGCCACAAAAACTCGTTTGCCCTTGATATCCATTCTGGCTCAAGACACTCAGTGTATCCTTTGTAAGCGAGAGAGATGAGTACTTCGCGAATTTTGGCTCTCGCTTGTATATTGTTCCAAGTTTCATCATAGCTGATGTTCCAAGACCGCGCTATCTTGTCGATAACCTCTGATTTCTCATGGAGAATATGGCAGAACGAGCACGATCCGTATTCAAATTTTGCCAGCGTTTGAAACTCTCCCGAATTATCTCCTTTTTTCAACTCAGCGATCTCTACTACTTTCCTTGTCTGGGCTTGAGAGCCTCGAGGTCTGCACAATCCAAGAGTGATAACAACGTCGGTTACTCCGAATACTTCCTTTGAAATTCTAAAATCGTGAACTACCCGCTCATATACTGATTTGGCAGATTCCCCATGAATGGTTCCGAGGACTGATGATCCAGCTTTTCCTGTACGCATGCTCTCATAAAGAGTGATCGCCTCTTTGCCCCGCACCTCTCCAAGAACTATTGCCGACTCGCCAAGTCTGAGACTTACTCTCAACGCCTCATTCATCCTTTCTTCTCGATTAACTCCTATTTCAGATTCAACGACCATTGATTGTACTTTATGACCAAGTTGCTGCAACTTCCTCACAGGTAACTCAGGAGTGTCCTCGATTGTAAGTATTCGCTGGCTCTTCGGAAATTCGAACAACGATGCTCCCAAGAATGCTGTTTTTCCGGAACCTCTTGGACCGCATATTAGTACCGTACTCCTGCCATCGATAAGAAATGAAATTAATCCAGCCATGAAGCAGTCGATCGTTTCGTTATAGGCAAACTTCAGAAGCGTCCACGGCGATACAGAATGTTTACGAAGTGCAATTGCTGTGCCATTAGGACTAAGTGGGGGACCGATTACAGTTGCGCGTGAATCGAAACCTGTCACATCGATTTCCATAACGGGAAAAGCTTCAGAAAATGGTTGTGCACTGCAATGTCTAAATCGCGAGACAAGTGCATCGACTTCGGCTTCTGTCACATTGATGTTTGTTGCACATCGAAAAATGCTGCTTGACCCTTTGCAGCCCTTTAGTGTTATGTAAATACAATTGGAAGCAACTGGAGCATCGACAAAAATGTCTTCGATACGGGGATCAGTAAGCAGGCTCTCAATGAGACCTAATCCAACAGTATACTTTGTGACGATTCTTGAAAGAGCCTCTTCGATTGAGTTAGAATTGTTCTCGATAGGGCAATAATTTGAGCAATTGTATTTCTGAACCAATTCAGGAATCAATGCTTTGGATAAAGTCGTAACGTACTGTCGTAATTCTTCATAAGAAGACCAACTAAGCCGAGGATTGCTGGTGGCTATTTTCTCTATCAATTCTCTAACAATCCGCACAAGCGGAGGAGAGAGTTTATATTCCAGGGGGTCAATATAATAAAAGTACTCAATACCGCCATGTAATAAAAAGATCTCAACTTTTGCATCTGAAATATCGTATTCTTCAATTTTTTTGGCATTCTTTGGAACTCGATTATTTAGCCAGTAGCCAGAAAAATGTGGCTTAGAAATGCTCCTTTCTTGGACAAGCTGGAGGAATGATTTTTTTAAGTGATTTGTATTGATCAACGACCCTCTTTTCAAAGGTCGAACCGCTTTAATTGAAATCTTCTTCATCAGTAGCCACCACCCTGTAAAGTTCTTTAATCATGATTCTCTGAATCGTATCTATCTCCGTTTCCACACGAGAGATTACAATCCTAAGTTTATCCAAACATTCACGGCATGCCTGCGAGCGATACATTGAAGAAGGCACATCATTCAGATTTGTTTTTACAAATGACAAATCAGCGAAGATAAGATCGAGGATACGAAGAGGATGAAAATCACAAATTTTGCATCTTTTTGTGAATTCTGAAGAATCTTTAAGTTCCAAAAAGAGCCGATGGATTCGCGATAGCCTTTTCAGTAGATTTACAATAGTAGGTTCAAACATTATATCGTAATCACCGATCATCACAAGCCTTTCAACGCACTCTTCAGTCTGAAGAATTGAGCATAGCGAATTCAAGCACTTTCGATCCGAGAGACTCTTATTGCCAGTGCAGTCGAGGCAATCAATTTCAATCGTGTTACCATGCTTTTGATATTTGCATCTGGAAATTTCGTCAAACCCCTTATCTTTACTGGTTCTCAAAATCGTTTTCCAAGCGCTCTGCCTCATTCTCCTCAAATGAGTAAATTAAGTGACATGTTCATTCGGGTACTTGTTACAATTAAGCTAAAAGTTCGAACTCTAGGTCGAAATTCCGGAGATGCATTCTTGATCGAAAATTCTCAAATAAGAAATTAGTATCCAAATCTCCATGAAAATAAAATTATAATCAAAGAGCTTATTGGGAAGTGTGGTTGAACTTGTTGCACCAGCTGGTTCAAAAGAATCATTGAAAGCCGCCATTCTCGGAGGTGCGAACAGCGTTTATTTGGGAGGGAGGCAGTTCGGCGCGAGGAGATTCGCCGAAAATTTTTCACCAAGCGAATTGAAAGGTGCTATCAAGATAGCTCATGAGAACAATGTGAAGGTTTACGCGACAGTCAACGTCCTTATCAAAGAAAAGGAACTTGCCTCTGTCCTATCATACATTGATTTCCTTGTTGCTGCTGATGTGGATGCTTTAATCATTCAGGATCGAGGGTTGCTTAAATTGATTAAAGATCATTTTTCGATTCCTATTCACGCATCTACCCAGATGAATCTCCATTCACCTGAGTGTCTTGAGTGGGCAAAATCAAATGGTATCAAGAGGGTGATCTTGGCACGAGAGTTGTCTCTTCAAGAGCTATTGGAGATCCGGAATAAAACGTCGCTTGAATTGGAAGTCTTCGTCCACGGAGCACTCTGCTATTCTTACTCAGGACAGTGCCTCTTCTCAAGCATTCTCGGAGGTCGTAGTGGTAACAGAGGAATGTGCGCACAACCTTGTAGAAAAAAATACAAACTTGGAAATAAAGAAGGGTACCTCCTCAGCACTGCTGATCTCTGGTCGACAAGAACACTTACGGTTCTTGTGAATATGGGTATCAATGCGTTTAAGATCGAAGGCCGTATGAGAAGTCCCCTATATGCTTACCTTACCTCTAGGATATATTCAAATGCCATTGGAAGAATTGAACGCGGTGAGACGGACCCCATCACAGAACGAGAAAAGGAACTGCTTCAGACAGTCTTTAGCAGGGGATTCACAAATGGCTATTTAGTTTCTGAATCTGTAATGCAAACGGAATATGCCAATTCGAGGGGATTGCCTTTAGGTATTGCAATTGTTAAACGAGGATTGCTCTCCTTGCATACAGCCACAATAAGGGAGCGTGACGGAATTACGCTTTATAAGAATCACGAGAAGATTGGTGGGTTTGAGGTTAAGAACATAAGATATCAAGGTGGCAAGACTGTTCTTTCTCTTCCTTTGAACGTTCCAGACGGTCGCTATTTTGCTTATAAGACAAAGGATAGGACTTTTGATAATATTAGTAAGATCATTGGTGAACTCGAATTCGAACCCATCGAGCCAAAGATAAATAAAGTCAAATTACAAATAGGGAAAATCAAAAGACATCCTCGTAAATGTGAACTCTCCTTTTATATATCATCGATAAAGTCGCTTGAACGAGTATTAAAATATGCTACCCGAATTTATTTCGAGGGAAACAAGCAGTTTGATGGGGCAAAGAAATTATGCGAGAAAAGTGGTGTCGAACTCGTCTTCATTTTGCCAAGAATCTCGTCACAAGTACCAGACGTGGAACACGAATCTATTATGGCCTGCACAATTGGGCAACTGCATAAATATAAGGATAGGAAACTCTACGGGCACTACTCGCTCAATTTCTTCAATAGTTTGACTCTTCCAAAAATATATCAATACACAATCTCCGTTGAGTTGAACAAAAAAGAAATCCAAGATGTCTTGAGACATTATGATCAAAGAGTGGAGATTCTCGCATTCGGGAAAATTGAGCTCATGGTATCCAAAGATCCATCACTACCAGAGGGTTTGCTCATCGACGAACGAGATAAGAAATTTGAAGTTTTTAGAGACTCGGAGGGTCTTGTACACATTCTAAACTCTTCAGATCTTCTTCTTCTTGACTATGTAGATGAAATCGAAGAAATGGGTATCGACTCGATCGGAATCGATTTAAGAAGAAGAGATGCGGAATTGTGTGAACTTGTAGCGAGAGCATTTTATCACAGAGACCTCTCACTTAAAAGAGATATTAAGAAAATGTGTAAGTCACTGACTTCTGGTCATTATCTAAGAGGAGTAAAATGATATAGAGAGAAACAAGAGCACTGATTTGTTCCTAGGTCTAATTGTAGCAACAAATCAAAAGAGTAGGCCTAATCAGTAGCAACGAGAGATGCGAAAGAATAAGAAGACTTCTTTCTATGGGAGATTTCAAATACAGAAACCCGGCTGGTCATTCAAAAAGTCAATCAAAGACATGACCGCTATTGGCGGTTTTATTGAGGTCATATTTTCCTTAATCGCCGTGAGCATAGGTGTTGCAATTCTTGTGAATAGCATAATAACAGCTACGATGGATCTCGAAAGAGACAATAAGGATTCTGAAGAAAAATGCCAATTGATTGCAAGAAATCTCATCGCAGACGAACGGCTATTCACTCCCGATGGAAAATTCATCATGCCACCAATTTTCAACATCTCCATAGGCAATTGTGAAGATTATGGCGTCAAAGGTTTCAGGATCACTGTAAAGGAAATAGACGATGGTGAAAGAATGTTGGCTTTGTTCGATGAGGGGGCGCATGCATCAGCCAACCAATCTGTGTATACTTATCAAAAGCGGGTCAATCTGCTTTATAGAGATGGATCAGTAGGAGCTGGCATTCTTACAATACAGATCTGGTGAGTACATGATGGATCATAAGGCACTAAATCACAAGGGATTAAGTGCGATTCTCGATTCGTTGATTTTCTTGGCGATCTGCGCAACAATATCCATTGCTCTTTCAAATGATTTTTCTCACAATGACGAGATTGGCTTAGGAAGAATGGAAGAACTTACGGAGGAAGTTCACAGAGTGCTCCTTGAGACAACAATTCAAATTTCAGAGCTCTCATTTTTGGAAGAAAATTACAACAAGTCAGCAAGTGTTTCTCATGTAGCTATTTTACTAATGACCGCGAAGGACTATAAGAATGACTCAGCAACCTCAAACTTCGTTTTGTCCGTCTCACGAATTCTCGCAGGATTGCTTCCCGCAAATGTCAATTTTCAGTGGTTGGTTGATGTTAATGGACAAAATCTCATTGTGAAAAATTCTGACTCGCCTCCCTTTTCTTCAGACAGATATGTTTCAAATATCGATTTATCGATCGAGATCTCTGATATTGAACTCCATGCTATTTTCTCTCTTATTATTTGGAAATAAGGTGCACGTGCCCTAAATACCGTCAAAAATTTCTCCTCATGTTTTTTTTCTTCAGCATTCCATTTGCAGTCTTAGTTGCCCTTGATAGTTCTAAATATTGTAAAATAAAGGCAACAAATATCGAAGCAAATACAACGGCAATCAAGAGTTCCGATGGCAATGATTCGAAGATTGCAGGAGAACCAAATAGAGATTGACCGCGAACCAAAAAGATGAAAAGGAAGAATACCGCAACCGAACTGAATAGGTACATCATCCATCCAAAGATTGACACTTTGACGTGCAAAATCTTGCACTGGCCGCCACAGATTTCACATTTCGTTCTTAGATACCAGTTTCTTGGCCTCAGGACGTTGCATTCGGGACAGTAACAAAATTTCATCTTCCACCACCATAATCACAAACCTTTACGATAATGAACGTTTCTACTGAAGATTCTTTTTCGTTATCTTTCACCTGATATGACATTAAATATGAATTCCTGATATTCAAATTTGGATTCCACCGGAGAATTCACTGGAATTATTCATTTGTATACCACAATAATACATAGAGGAAAAGAGCCTCGATAGCTGCGTATGCCCGCGCACTTAATCGTCTTCTCATCATAAACAATGCTGGTGGTGAAAAATAAGACTATGCACCGTACTTATCTGATCTATTTGCCTTGTCAAGCAAGATGGGCAAAAGATCTTTACCTCGAATTCTCCCCATTCCTCCTTTCAGAAAAGACCGCTCATCAAATGTTTGAACTTCATCCCTTAAACCACCCTCACAGTATACCGTAAGAGGGACCGGATCGCCACTGTGATCTTTTACCTCAATTGGCGAACAATGATCAGCTAAAATAGCAATGACTGTATCTTCAGGAATGGTATTTCTGAGGTATCCCACCATTGAGTCAACACGCTCTATAGCCTTAATCTTATTCTCGATGTCACCGTCATGCGAAGCAATGTCAGTCGCCTTAATGTTTATCAATACAAGATCTTTAGTCTCAAGAAG
>JAWCLO010000017.1 GCA_038850735.1 Methanomassiliicoccales archaeon | reverse complement strand
CATGTCTGTTCTTTGAAAGGAACGAGAGAATGACCTTCACAGGGATCACCTCTCTCTTCGAAGGTCTTGTTCATGGACGTTCACCCGTACTGTTCTAAATTGGTGGTTGCAATTCAATGTCTTCTTATTTAAATCTGTTTGAATAAAATCACAAAATCCCTGATTAGATTTGAACCGTGATCGTTTGATGATGGAACCGTGTAAGGGATTGTGTTTCAAGCATCATAAGAATGAAATGAGAATTATGTTTCTGGGAAATCTTTTATACGCCGTGTCTCATCAATGATGAAAATGTCAGAGTTGTCCGTTGTCTTCGGCTTTATCGGAGCTGCCATTATCTCGATTATTGTCATTTCCAATCCCCTATCAACTTCGATCGTTTACTTCGTACTCACCCAGGACTTTGATCAAAGGCAGAAGGTGAGGGTAGCGAGGAAGGCGATCGAGTACGCCCTCGGCATTCTCATATTCTTCGCGATCACGGGCTTCCTCATCTTCGAGATCTTCGGCATAAGCATCGGGGCCTTCAGGATCGCTGGAGGGATCATGCTTTTCACAATTGCAGCAGGCATGCTCAAACCTGCACCGAGATATGAGGTGGCGGAGGAGAAGGCAGCCGACATCGCCCTGATTCCCTTGGCCGTCCCCTTCATCTCCGGTCCCGGCACGATCGTCACCACAGTACTCCTCATGGCAGACGCCCAACGCTATTTTCAAGATCATGGCATCGGTGTTGGTGCCCTTGCAGTGTTCGGCGTTTTTGCGGGCATCATCATCAACATCGTTGTTTCCTACGCAATGATGGTGAGGTCTGATATCATCAACAAGATCTTGAAAGAGGGAGGCAGGAAAGTCGTCACAAGAATCCTCGGGTTGATCGTCATGGCGATTTCAATTCAATTCATCATCAACGGCATCAAGGACATACTACCAGAATTTGTTGAAATCTTAGGTGCAATCACTTTTCCTTTGTAATTACACGTCTTATCCGAAATCCACTTCGTTTAGGAGATCATTCTTCATTAGTTTGAAATCAATATTCAATGAATTTTCTTGATCTTTTCGGAATTAGATAATAGAAATCTCCACGAATTCTTTCACGAGAAGAATAGAATACATAATATGCAACTCAGGAACTAAACATAATCTCATCTTTGATTTTGCCTGGGCCATTTCCGCGATATCCCCGCTTGAGTCTTGTTGTAGCATCTACTCAATAAGCGACCCCTTCTGGATTTAGGTAGCCACTGATATTCGAGATGATGCTTTCTCTTATGATACTTTTCATAATCATCTGAGTTTTCCAATGAGCATGGATGGCTTCGCATCAGATGTCAAAACAGTTAATGGATATCATACTATTTTCTACTTCATTATTGAATGCAAAGACGTAAGAACTCTTCGAATCAACTTTTTACATGATCAACGGAATAAGTCGGCACCTCTTTAATACCTTTAGCTAAATATAGCTTCCTTTTTGCGACTCAGGATAAGCCATGCAACCATATTGACAATAAGCATCCAGTAATATTCCCGCAATTCAACTGGTGGCTTTTTATAAGAATGTTTCATGTGAAACCTCGATGTTCTCCCAACAATACGAAATGAAAGGGTCATGTAACAATCGTTAGCCGATACTGAGAAATGCGTAACAATTTCACTGACTTTTAAGATAATCAATAACTCATACATGTTCGAATATAGACTTGAAAATGATTTAAGGCCGATTCTACATATCAGATTTGGACAACTTATGGAACCCATTATTTCCTTTGTGATCCCCACATACAATTCTGAAAAGTTCGTGCACCGAGCGCTTATGTCTCTAATGAAGCAGAAATGTAAAGATTTTGAAATTATCATCGTTGATGACTCAACAGATAAGACTTTGGAAGTCGTGCGAACAGTCTTGATGAATCATTCGTTTGATAACTATACAATCATTCACAATAATGAAAGAAGAGGACAGAGCTACGCAAGGAACGTCGGTATTCAAAATGCCCGAGGCAAATACATAATTTTTTTGGACAGCGATGATTCTGTTGGTGAAAGCCTAGTTGAGATCGTGAAAAATGTAATAGCTCAGAATGAACCAGAAATCATCTGCTGGAAATTTGGATCTTTCAATGAGAATTGCCAAGAAATCGAAGGATGGGATTTTTCAGGTCTTCGAGCAGGTATCTATCAGGGACATGAAGTACTATCAAGAATTTTGATCAATCGCGATTTTTGGATTTCGACCATATCTGCCGCTTACGACAGAAAAGAGCTCGCCAGGTGGCAAATTGTATTCTCTGAAGATATTTACAATGGAGAGGATTTAGAATTCACATGGAAATGTCTGGCGATGAGTCATAAAGTGCAATATATCGATGAAAAACTGTCCTATTATACGGTTCGAGAGAATTCGATCTCACGGACTCCGTCTTTGAACAAGTTTACAAATATCATTGCCTTTGATAGAGTTATAAAATTCATCAGCGAGAATGTTGAAGGGATCAGTAAGAAGAGTTTGATCGAGGGTTTGAATGAGGTAAAAGTATATCATTTCTTGATCACAATGGATCAAATTTTATACAATTGCAACAAGAAAGCAAGTATTCTATACGAGATCGAGGCATTGTATCCTGGGTTGCTGAATAACGTATCATCGGCTGCTAGAAAGTTTCGATTGTTTCGTTTCATCTCAAGGTGGCCGTTAAGCACAAAAGTACTGCTATTTGGATTCTCCTGGTCTCGGAGAATATATACCGCACTGAGGAAATCTTACATAAGGCATTTTTGGTGACTTTTCTGAGCAATCGTGAACTATCATGAATGAATGCTAGAGAAACGAAACTAAGACCAACCTATGTGCCTAAAGTACCAAGTTCATAAATTCCAATATTGAATAAAAATATGGATTACTAAATAAGGATGCACATAAGCAGGTCAAAAATATTGCAATAAAGACCCATAATTTTTGCTCAATCCGCAAAAACAAGAATTGCAAAATTTTCCTTTAAATGATTTGAGACTAGAACTCCTCTTCTAAGGCTTCAATCAAAAAGTTCTACGGATAAAAACTATCAAACAGTGAATCTATCCCCCAATGAACATTTAGTGTGGGTGTCGATTATAGTAAATGTCAATGAGTGATCTTGCTATTGCAAAGCCTTCATCGAGAGATACAAGCTCAGGAGTTTTCTCGCGATGGTCTCAGATTTCCACCTACCTAAGGCCTCTTCTCTCGCGCGTTCGCCCATTTTCCTTCTCAAGTTGTGGTCATTTACAAGTATCAGCAGTTTGTCTGCGATGTCTTTTTGGTCGCTTGGATTTGTTAATAAGCCAGTGTCATAATTCCTCACCACAAACGGTATACCGCCCACATTAGAAGCCAATACGGGAGTTCCGGTGGCGAAGGCTTCGAGAATGGACATTGGCATATTCTCCTGAAAGGACGTAAGCACGACGATGGAGGCGGTGGAATAGATTCTCGGCATCTCTTCGTAAGGAACTTTTCCCAGGAATTCAACAGGAAGGTCATTGCATTTGATGTACTCCCTCAGCTTTGATTCGTAAGTACTATCCCCAGAGCCTACTAGTTTGATTTTGTATTCCCCTAGTTCTTTCCTCACTAATGCGACAGCTTTTAGAAATCCAAGCTGGTTTTTCAAAGGCAATAGCGTTGCGGGGTATACGATTATAGGCTCTTCGTTCTTTCTGACATTGAAAAAATCATCATTAATCGGATTTTCAATCACTTCAGCCTTTGAGATATCTAGCCCTTTCTTTTGAAGTTCTTCAACCATGTATTGAGAAATAGCAACAAACCTAGCAAGTTTGGAATAGTATCCTCTTAATCTGAGCTCTCCCAAATTAAGCCAAATTTTTGGGTATATGCCCTTCTTAAATCTAATTTCACGCCAAAAGATTCCATGCAATGTGAGAATCACTGGTAGTTTTGACAAGAAATAGGGAAATACTTCACAAATGTCATGAGAATGAACAAGATCGAATCCCTTCCTCATCGTGATCAAACCTTGAATCTCTCGAGGGAGCCAAAAAGCGTGGATTCTCTTTTGCGCAACTACTTCGATATTCTCATCAATCACTCTACTTCCTGATCCATCATTGATAGATAGAAAAGTAATCTTGACTTCATTCCTTTCGAGCTCTCTTGAAATTTTTAAAAAGCCGGCGAGCGTGTTATAAGCAGCAACGGAGGGACCTAAATACGGTCTAGTGACGCTCGGTGCGATGACCAAGATCTTCATGATTTACCCTTCCAAATTATTCTCGTGTGATTTCGATAAGTATTATCGTTCTGTAAGGTTGGGTGATTGGATAAAGTTAATGGTGAGAGAAGGGAGGTCAAACAATGGGATAGCTAGATTTCAAAATGGATGTACTTTTAATTTGTTTGATAATTCCATTCCTTGCGTAGATATGCGGAAGTTCAAACTTTTGAAAATTAAACGAAATTTACTAACTAAATACTCGATCTCAATTAAATGAAATGAGATGTCCAGAAGGGATGTACCCCAAGCCTGAAAGCAATGAGTGCATCACTTTTTAGTCACATAAAATTTGATATTTAGAACCGAAGCGAGAAAGCCTGATGTATTGCACATTATGAAATTAGCATATCTAGAAAAGATCAAATGCGTCGCATCTGACGTAATAACTTGGAGTCCTGCGGCTAGCGATGAACATCCTGATTCGCTTAGACTGAAGTGTTTTGTAATCTCGCGGATCTGAGAATTTTCTCGAATCTAGATGTATTGTATATCGGCTTCTCAAAAGGTCATTTCCCATTTAAATCTTAATTGCAAATTACCAACAACTTGCAAATGACATGCGATATAAATGAGTGTAAGCATCTTGGGCCTCTTACTCTGACCAAATTTCATTTCTTTGTAAGGCAATGCTTAATAAATTTCAAAGATTGGATGAGTCTGATTTTTCCGTAATTACGGATACGGATCGAAAAATCAGATTTTTGTCTGTCCAGGGCTTAATTATTTTCAAAGACTGTTGGAAAGAACTCATTGGTATCGAACAATCACAAAAAAATGTTAAACAACATAATCGGCTATTACAACTTAATGAGAGTCTTGTTTACCTCTCACGTAGAGCATTATACTATAGGAATGGTTCAGTCTCTATCGAAATACGTGGATATTTGGGTTCTATCCCTATCAACACCGCTGAGGGAATTTCCCAAGCAACTAGTAAAGCCAAATATCAATAGACAACTGGTTGCACCGGACATCTGGAAGATTGGAGGAGCTCTGAGAGTTCTTGCATTGAAAGTCTTGCCCAAGGTACTATTTGACATCACTCACACCAACACTTCTAATATCGGATTATTGACAGGGGCTCGCGATAGGCTGGTGGTAACCGAACACGGATGGCCAGACCCAGATCTCCAACACGAATCAGCGAAGCTAGGTTATTTGAAGGAAATGAATGCCCTTTTGGCTCTTAACGAAATTGGGATTCCGATTGTTGCGATCTCTGAGTTCACTGCAAATATGCTGCGCGAAAAATTTGGAGTAAAAGCTCACAAAGTTGTCTATCATGGATTGCTCGATCAATTTAAGGCCCGAAATCCGAGAACGCTTTCGAAGGGAATCCCAGTGATCTTGTGGGTATCGCGGCTGATCCCGATCAAGGAACCAAATGTATTCTTGGATGCGTTGAAAATTCTGAACGATGAATACAAAATGAATTTCAAAGCCGTAATCCGTGGTGAAGGTCCTCTTAAGGACTCAATGAACTGTACAATCAAAAGATATGGATTATCTAGCAAAATATCCTTCGCTTCAAGAATTCCTTTTGGCTCATTACCTGGGCTCTATGAGTCAGCTTCACTATTAGTACACACTTCAAGCTGCGAAGCCTTTGGTTTGTGTATACTTGAAGCGATGGGGATGGCTCTTCCTGTCATTGTGCCTCGATACGGCGGAAGTTATGAAGTAGCAGGGTCTGCAGGCATCAGCTTTGAACCTCACAATGCTTCCGAGCTTGCTGAAAAAATATATGCATGTTTACAAGATCCAGAGCAGTATCGTAATTATTCATCGAAAAGTCTTCAGCGCTCTGAATTTTTTACCTGGTCCAAAGCGGCAAAAGAGTATTTAGAGATCTATAATAAGCTTCTTTGAATTTCAATCCGTTGAATTATTTCATATGTCATGAAGCTCTTGGATTGTTACGTCAATTAAAAATAAAATTCAGATTAATATCTCGAATTAATACTGCGTAGAAGCGTCGTAAGGTAAGCATCATCTATTTGCGGATTGGACTATTATAATGATCGATCATCATATACGAATTGACAGATAGGATACATAGCATCGTTGAGATCGATGGTCTAGTTCTTTAACTGTCATTCGATACTTACCACATGCCGCCTCGGCAACCTCTACACCTTCATATTGCGCTTTTCAAACATCTGGACAAGATGTTGGTAAAATTTTGATAGTGATCTTACGAAACCTTTCTATCAAGTCACAAAATCGAAGGATACCAGGATTTCCCATTGAAATTCTAGAAAAACTAGGAAGGCCTTTTCATGGCAATTTTATCGTCTTTACAACCTGGGATAGGAATGAATTAACTTTTGGGCAACCTCTCTTATTATGCACGATTCCCATAGATTCCACCAGCAACTCAATATCATCATCTTCAGCAAAATTCACATCTATTTCATTCATGGCAAGACCTAATTCCCACGGAAAGTGCGCATCACATCCCGCAATTCCTATTTTCTCGAGATGCGAAGCGAGATTGATCGCCGCCATATTCTCTTTATTAGAACAGCGTCCATTGAAAGTTTCGATCAAATCTATCTTTTCCATCGGTATCTTATTCAAAGCATGCCCTCTGTACGGATGGGGGAGTATTATCAATCCGCCTTGATGCTTTATGAATTCTATGAGTTCAGTACATTCCCTTGTCTTCGAGAACTCCTCAGTGCCCATGGCGATGATGTCTCCGTAATTCGTCGCGTATTCAATCGCCGGCATAATTCTCACGCCATACTCTTTTTCGAGTGCTTTTCTTTCAGATGAGGGCATCAAGTAGTTATGTTCGCACATAGCGATCAAGCGGATGTTTTTCTTCTTGCAATACTTCATGACATATTTCATTGGCATGAAGCTGTCAACAGACCGATTCGTATGCACATGGAAAAGGAATGCAACTCTTGAAGCCATCCTCACAATTCCCTCTTCTTTTGAACGTTTAAGCCCTTTCCGATATACTCGCTTAGCTTCATATTTCTTCGAATAACGGAGAAAGATTTGGAGAAATCATTCATAACGAATTTGATACTTGGACCAATCTCGTCTCTGCTTACCATTAGTATCAAAAATGCCTTTTCAACCGCGTATGAAATTCTTGCATAGGATTGCCCTTTTATCTTAAAAAAGGAGGGTAGAGCACCAGATTGAAAACAAGAGATCCCTTTTCTTGATCTTTTGCATTTTGGAATGTTTTCTATTGTTTCGAATGATGATGTTACAAATCATGATTGAGACGAAGCTTTGTGAAAGCAAATTGCAATGATAGTAGTAAAGCGTCAGCTCATCCTGTACTGTGGATTTGGCCGCATGGGTGAAAATGAATCATCTTTCACATTCATAACTTTCGCTTCAATGCGCTCGAGAGAGGAATTGACCGACTTCCTTATCACATCTTTCAATATCTCAGGCGCTGAAATCACCCTCGCATTCAAAACAAGAGATGATTCCCCACTGCCATACCTCGACCCCTTGATGCCGTCCACCACGATATTCCCCTGCACGAGACTCACCTTCAAGGCGTTCGACTGCGTCTTGAGCAGGAGTTTCACGTGTGCGATATCCTCGCTTCTATAATGCTGAGAAATTGCTTTCAGAACGTCTACAGCGAGGCCGTATGTATCAATTTTGTCATTCAATACGAACGAGAACGAGCCGTTGTACCAGCCGAGCTGCGCTTCCGCTGTCGCATAGACATCGTAATCGATATCGACCGGACATCTCCCGCTGACCTCCGCTGACTCGATTCTCTTCACAATGCTCTCAAATCCCATGCCGTTGACGGCAGAATAAGGCACTATGTTCGCATCTTTGTTGATCTTCCTCACGAGATCCACAAGCTTTGGTATTTCGGAATCGCTCACGAGGTCTACCTTCGATAATACGAGGGTCTCAGCCTCCATGATCTGATGCCTTCTCAGGTAATCTCCTGGGGAAGAGGAATTCATGAGATCATCTGAAACGCTGCTGCTGTCAACGAGCACGGTGAGCGGCGCCACCTCGAACTCCTTTGGATAAAGCGTTTTGAGGGGCAGGACTACGGTCGCCAGCAGATCCGTGCAGCTGCCAACCGGCTCCGCCAGTATGATTTCCGGGCGGGAGGCCGCTGCAAGCATTCTCGCATTCCTGACGAAATCGTTGAAGTTGCAGCAGAAACATCCTCGAAGCACCTCGGCCACATCGATCCCTTTCGACTCTACGAATTGGGTGTCAACGAGCACCTCGCCCTGATCGTTCGTAATGATCGCCACGGATTTCCCCTTCTTTTTGAATTCGATTGCCAGTTTCGTTGCCAACGTCGTTTTTCCCGCTCCAAGAAACCCTCCGATTATCGCGATTTTCGTCTTCATTTAACTTCCTCTCACAGGCATTTCATATTCTTGGGAACAACTTTTTCTTCTATGTTGATCAACGCGCTCAATCATACACCTTTCTGCGCATCACATGAGCATGATTTCATTTATGACATCACTCCTCCCTGTTCCCCGGAGCCGCTGCAGGTGCCGTTATGCTTACTTCACTCATCTCTGTTCTCATCGGAAATACATATATAGCTAAAGTTGTAGCGAGCAAAGATCCCACTACTTCAAAAGCTACAAATAGAATTGCGCTGAAGGGTTCAATGCCACAGATGGCGTATGTGAAAACCCTCGCGAACGTGACTGCGGGGTTTGCATACATGGTGCTCGATGTCGTGATGAGCATGCCGCACACGACTGAACCGATGGCAAGGGAGGCGAATTTCGATTTATTCCGCATGACGCCGTAGATTACAATGACGAGGAGAAATGTGCCGATCAGCTCGGCGAGGAAGAGGCTGGACGCTTTGACGTTTTGAGAAATGACGAGAACGACGGGTTTCGTGTTGTAGAACATGAGGTGCGTCGCAACCACACCTGCAAAACCTCCAGAGAACTGGGCAACAATATAACCTATGCAGTCTTTTCCTCTCATCTGCCCGCTCAGATACATCGAGAGGGAAACGGCTGGATTGAAGTGGGCGTTCGAGACGGGGCCGAATGTCTCCACGAGAACGAAGAGCACCGCGCCCACGGCTACGGCATTGATGAACACGGAGAGCGATATATTAGCTCCGAGGACGTCATATGGTAAGATCGCCGACCCGATGGCCGCTATGACGAGGAAAGCGGTGCCGACGAACTCAGCAATTACGGGCCTTATGGATGCAGTCGTGATATGTACCATCCCCGAACCCAATGATCTCAGCAGTTTGATGCGAATGGTACTGTATTTTAAGAATCGTTATTAATAATTAATCAAAAAGTCAAATATTTGAGCAAAACACAAGAAGCGCTTTCGATGAGCGCCCTTTTATTTTTCACATTCTGAGATATTGTCTGTAAAGTAGAATTCCGATCAATAGGATCGCCAGGCATGAAGCAGCAACAATAAGAAAATCGTACATCACGCCGCTGCTGAAAATATCTGCCTTCCTCAGGAAAATTGAGGTGAGAGCATCCGTCACATAATAGGAGGGGACGCATCTGCTTGCAATCTGGGCCGACGGGGAAAGCGATGAGCCCACAAAAGTCCCGAGGAAGAGTTGGGGGAGCACGAAAAGGAATGATATGCCAGTGGCCGCACCAGAACTCTTCGCCAGCGTCGCGGTGATGAGGCCGAAACCTACATTTGATATCGAAAACACGAGCACGATGAGGAATGCGAAGATATATGCGAAAACGCTCACGGCTGGCTGAAAACCTATGATGTATATGGCAAGGAAAACGATGACGGCCTGCAACAGTGCGATGAGCATGTACGAAATCACCTGACTCGTCATGAATTCCGTTGACGTCAGAGGTGTCGTCCTAAGGCGCTTCATCATGCCGTTTTCCCGATCCTGAGTGAAAGACTGGGCTACCATCATGATGAGGAATATCGAGGCAAAGGTGAACATGCCTGGAGCCATGAATTCGAAGGCGCTGATGGTCTCAGTCTCGACCAAGGACGCGATCTTCAGCTGCAGGGGCGACTGCGGGCTCTCGATATTCACGAGGGAAGAGAGCACATTCTCGATGATCGGCGGTATGGCTTGGGTAGCTATTAAAGATCCCTTGTCGAGATAGAGGGAGATCGAGACATTCACCCATTTTTCCGGCTCGTGAGGAAATGCCTCAAGCGAAGCGAGGCTCTCGCTGAAATTTTCTGGTATGATCATGACCGCTTGGATTTTTCCCTGCGAGAGATCTGCCTGAGCGGTCTCGTTGCTTTGGTACAATCTCATGTCAAGGATCTGCGTGTCGCCGAGAGCTTGGAGAAAGGACTGCGTCGCATTTCCTATGTTGTCATCATCAAGATTGACGACTCCGATGCTGTATGAGGTCTGCGAACTCCCTACGCCCCCGAAGGCAGCACCGAATGTGAGGACGAAAACCAGAGGAAAGAGGAAAATCATGAAAAGGATCGCGGGCTCTCTCACAGTCTTCTTCAATTCCTTCTTGCAGAGCGCGGCGATCCTTCGAGGTTTCATTCAGATCTCCTCCCTGATCTTGCGGCCCGTGAGCTTGATGAAGAGCGATTCGAGATTTTCTACGTGGTGTTCAGCGATCAAGGATTTTGGCGAGCCAAGGGCGATGAGCTTACCGCGGTCGATGATGCCCACGCGGTCGCATAGCGTCTCCGCCTCTTCCATGTAATGCGTTGTGAGGAAGATCGTCTTACCTCGAGACTTCAACTCTCGAAGAAAATCCCACACCGCCCTTCTCGACTGCGGATCCATGCCGACTGTGGGCTCGTCGAGAAAGAGAACGCTTGGATCATGGATAAGAGAAAGAATCAAGCTGAGCCTCCTCTTCATGCCACCGCTGTATTTCTCCGCCCTTCTCTTCGCATCCTGGGCTAGGCCCATTTTGTCGAGGAGCATCGCAGCTCTCGAGCGGAGAACACTCTTGTCGATGCAGTATAGGTCGCCAAAGAACTCAATGTTCTCCATTCCTGTAAGGTAGGGGTAAATGGCCGTTTCCTGCGGACAGACTCCAATAATCTGTTTGACTTTCATTCTCTCCTTCTGAACATCGCATCCTTCTATAACCGCATGTCCTTTTGTAGGCTCTATCAGACCGCAGAGAATGCCTACTGTGGTGGTCTTCCCAGCTCCATTCGGTCCAAGCAGGCCGAAAAGTTCACCCTTCCACACATCGAGCGACAAGTCATCGACTGCAACAACATCATCAAACTCCTTCGTCAAGTTCCCCATCGATATCGAGATTTTCGTCTGCGCCAAGAAACCGCCTTCTTATGCACAACCCATGAGATCGATTTTCAAATCCTATCTTCCATCTACCATAAAATTCTTCGTACGTGCCACCATCTTTATTCCTTCACTCATTCTAGACTCGCACATAACATGCAGCATCGAAGTTAAAGTAGCATTCTAAAGTAGCATTCTCATGATGACTTTTATCCACATCGCATAATCAAGCGTGAAAATGCTGATAGGGCATCAAAAAGCGTATAAAGATGATATTTCACCTTGCATCAAATGCGGTAGTTAACGATGGAAGAGGGGGAACCGAAGGTCTTATCTTCTCCTTTAAATCATAATTCAATTAGTAAACTGCAAGGAGGGAGGTGAGATGGTAGAAGTCGAGCTGACCTTCGGTGTGCCGGACGAAATCGTGCCGGTGGTAAAAGAGAAATTCAAGGAAGAGAAGGAGAACAACCTCAGGGTCACGAAGCCAAATCCCAGACATCCACCGTATTATGCTGCAGGTGATCCGCGGGCAAGTCCCGAGAAAATCATTTTCCAGGGAAACG
>JAWCLO010000016.1 GCA_038850735.1 Methanomassiliicoccales archaeon | reverse complement strand
GCATGGAAAGCTGGCAATAAACCTTTGCCTGTTGATAATAAGGAACGAGTTCATCCTGCGGCACGGGAGGCAAGATCATCACATTTGGAGGCGATAGTCCCTTCAGCTTTTCCATGGCTTCATCTCTTGCCCCAATAGCAATGAAGTTTACGTTGGGAAGGAATTTTGCGGCCTCGACAAAGAGGTCGAGTCCTTTTAACCTCACTCGTTGCCAATTTTCGCAAAAAGCTACGCTGAGAACGATATCCGCCTTTTTATCGGATGGGAAGAATTGATCTGGATCGTATGAAGTAGGGATGGTAATAATATTCTTTCCGTTCGATGAAGATAACTCAGCTGCCTCTTTAGCAAGGGACTCATCAACTGCGATGACAAGATCCGCTTTATCGATCAAAATGCGCACCATTCTTGATTTTATGGGACTTAGCATCGATCCGTACGAAATTTCTTCTATTCGCGCAAGCTCATAACCACCCAACACCACGATGAATTTCTTGCCAAACACCTTTGCAATTACTAATGAAATGAGCGAATGAAAATCAGCGAACCACGTATAAATCAAATCGACGGATTTCGCCTTGAAAACAACCGCAAATATTGATCTAATGAACTTGACAGGGTCAATTCTGAAAAAACCAAAGTCTATAAAGGTTACATCGAATGCTTTCCGCAAAATCCGTAGATCCATATTCGTGAAAGATGTGGGTTTTGGCCGGACTAGGAGAACTTTCTTCCGCATTTCAAAAACCATCCTGAAAATTCATTGCTTGAAGACTCACCGCTTTCGTCTCCACCATATTTTCAATTTCTCGTTGAGAGCATATTGAGCAAAGTTTCACAGGTCCGATTTGCCATGATAAATACAGTCGATCAAAGGCTTGCAAAGAAGTACTTACTCCCATCTCAATTTCTCCTATCGTCACCGTGTTTTATCTGCCCAGCGCTCATTTCAGTACCACCTTGCCATTTTGATCACTTTCAGTTGTTCTATCCAAAATTTGCTCAAAGACTCTCCCTACTTTCATTTCCTCCACGATATCATCGACTGGTCGATATCGCAAGTAAAGGGGTCCGAGAACGGCAACGATAAAACCTGCGAAAATGTCGAAAACAAGATCCATGATGGTATCGCTCAAGGAGTACTGCATTGAGGTGCCCAGCAGCTTATCTAATGTGAATTCAATAATCTCCCAGAACACACCCATTGTACCAACGAAAACAATGATGAAAAAGGGGAGGAACCTGGGAGGAAGGTCAATCGAATCAACGTACTTATCGATGATCACGATCCCCACAAATCCAAAGGTGGCAATGAGCGAGGTTGAAAGGAAATGCGTCAATTTGTCCCACCACCACACCGTGTCGTAGAATTTTGCGAGGATGCCGAGATTGTGGAGAAAGAGAGCAAAGAAAATCCACAGCGTAAGCTCAAAGGGTACAACCAATATCCTTTCCCTTTTTAAAAACCATGGAATCATCGCCATGCCGAGGCCGAAAAGCGCTGAAAACGCTGCGTACAAATCGTCGTTAGCGAGTCCTAGTAAGAACATCGCAAATAACGACGCTTCGAAAAAATGGCCGAGATACCGCTCAACTTCTCCCCTTTTCACCGCTTATCCCCTCTGTCTATTCCAAAGCGTCTCAGCCTCTCTGCCGTCGTCTTTCGCAAGTAGATTGCAAGCATCACTCCCATGAAAATACCTCCGCCGAAGCTGTAAAGGAGGTTCAGCATGAGGTAATCGTTGTTCGGGAGGGAGTGGGTACCAAAGATCTCATCAGATACAAAGTCAGCAATCGCAAAGAAGCTACCAAGCGTCATGGTCAGCATGACCGTGAAGGCGAGTGCAAACACCATGTTCATTTTCACGCTTGTATAAGTGTGGATGTCGATAACCGTGACGAAACCTATGAGGAACGTGGCCATGACCTGAGATGCCCTCATGAGATTTTCAATGAACAATGATTTTTGTATGTTAAGAATTCCTGGGATGAAGTAGAGAAAAAAAGGAAGGGCGATGAGGAAAAGAAGTTCAAACGGCAAGATTCGTGCCAATGCCCGACTCATAACCGCTGGAAGAACGGTAATGCACAGGGCCCAGAAGCCCATGATGATCCAGAAGATGTTCGCGCTGAAGATGGCATACTCCGTAGCAAGGAAAATCAGGATCGCGAATGCCCACGAGACGGCGGTTTGGAGACGATAATCAAATGTCCTCATGCAATTCCTTCCCGCTCTCAGTCGACGGAGGAAGAGATGTTGAATGATATGTTCGTTTCTTGTAAAAAGTTTTCAAATACCTCTTTTTTAAACGAAACGCAGTATATGTGTTTTTTATAGGCGATCAAACAGTCAATGTAATGCCCACTTCCTCGATTCTTCAAAAGAATTGTCAGCAGCTCAACACAAGGAGCGGTACATCGGCCCTCCTAATCACCTCCTCTGATGTGCTTCCGAGGGCAAGACCCTTGAAGAAACTCTTCCCCGATGCTCCTATAATGATGAGCGAGGCTTCGAACTCCCTCACAGCCTCCAGAATATTGTATGATGGTGTACCATAATGGACGTGCGTCATGACTTCAAATCCGGCTTCCGTCAAATCTTTTTCCAAGGATTCCAAGTGTTTTCTTACTTCATCAAATCTCTTGTCTGAAGACACGCTGTATTTCCGAGATTCAATCACATGGAACAACACAATTTTCCTCAATCCCCGCTTCGCGAGATGATGCAAATGATCGATGATTTTATCCGTACACCTCGAGAAATCGACTGGCACGAGTGCTGTTCTAAAAAGCGTCGTGCAGGCAGGCTTGATCCTCCGAGCTCCATCTGCATCAATCACCTCAAACTTGTCGATAAGCACGGGCTTGCGCGTTCTCCTAACGACGCCAAATGACGTGCTTCCAACGAAAAATTCGCGTGCACGGCCCTTACCGCTCGATGCCATAACGATGAGTGTTACCTTTTCCCTTTCGGCCATTGCAAGAATCTCATGGACAGGATCGCCATATACGACTCTGAACTCCGCCTCAAACCCCCTTTCCTTCAGCTTGTTGACGAGATCCTCAGCGATCCTTTTTTGCTCGTCTGGAAGATCGCCTCTTGATGGCATGACGTGAAGGATGATCACATGTTCTGCACCGAACTGTCTAAGCTCTGCGACGCAATCTGTCATCATGAGAGATTGTTGGGAGAAATCGACGGGCAGGAGAACTTTTTCAAACATTTGATTGATCTAATAATTGGCGAAAGCTTAAACATTATTACGGGCGGAAAATTGCCCATCGAAAGAGCATTGTATCATTTGATACGATTCGCTTAGTGTGCAAAAAATGAAAGAAGCGCATGTGTCAACTTCTGATAAGCAGAAAGCAAAAGAAAGAAATTACCTCGTTATTGTCCTCATAGCGACCATCACAACCTTTCTTATAATTCTTCAAAACGATCGCGTGATCGCGTGGGATAAAAATGCTTTTCTTCAAATAAACGCTCTTTGGAATCCTAGCTTCGAGTTCGTGTGCAGGATTTTTGCTGAGATGGGTTCTTTCTTCTTCTGGTTTCTCGTAATTCCAATTTTCTGGTTTTTGAAAAAGAAAGAGCTCGCAATTTATTTGCTTCTAGCAATTCTCCTTCACATCGCGGTTGGCGGTTCCATTAAGTATGCTATCGATAGACCAAGACCTTTTGAGGTGTTGGAGAATGTTCACACTGTGTACCTTCCGAGGGATCCTTCATTTCCATCAGGGCATACAGAAGGAAGCTTTGCGGCCGCTGCTGCACTTGGTGCAAGGGACTGGCGCTTCATTTTACCTTTTGGCATATTCGCAATAGCAATTGGCTTTGGAAGGATCTATTACGGCGTTCACTGGCCGCTCGATGTTATAGGCGGCGCTGTCTTCGGAATAATCATAGGACTCATTGTATCGACATTGGATATTGATGTGCTCAAAGAGAAAATGATCAACATCGTTAAGATTTTTAGGTAATCATTGGAATCACACAAGTAAACACTTTGACAATTCAGACAGCGGAATTTTCGCCAGAGAGCAGTTTGTTGAGCGGCGAAAGCAAACCCTGATCAGAAATACGACTTTGATCGCAAACTGCTCTTTGTTAGCATTTTCCATGACTCGGCATTGCAAATATTTTAAATTTTTTCGAAAAATTAAAAGACCTTTTCGATAATGCGGATGCCGGTGGTGTCGATGCCGGTCTTCAAACCCGCATCGATAGGAGAAGGGGAGTTCACAAAGAACAAGGCCATAGCTCTCACCTTCCTCTCAAGCATGATGTTCGCCACTTCGTATGTGGCGATAAAAATCGGCGTGGAAGCGGGCGATCCACTCGCTTTCCAAGCGCTCGCCATCGGTTTAGGCGGCATTCTCGCAGTTTTTCTTGCAGTGATGAGGGGAAATTTGACATTGAGAATATATCAAAAATGGGAGGTTTGGGCAGCGATGCTTATTGGCGCTATATCGATCGCTCTCGAATTCCTTGGGATGACGATGACGAATGCCTCGAAGGGGGCACTCATCATAGGAAGTACGGTGGTGTTTGCGGCGCCGCTCTCAGCGCTTGTGCTTAAGGAGCGTTTCAACAGAACTTCTATGGTCGGAATCGCATTGGGAATGATCGGTCTTGTTTCCTTAACAACTGGCTGGAACTTCAAGAATTTGCTGGAAGGCGAGTTTCTTGGAGACATGATGCTCATCGGATCTGCAGCGACGGGTGCCACCATATGGGTTCTGACCAAAAGAGCACTGCGTCGTTTGACTTATGATCAGTGGATCACGGGTGTTTATACACTCTACCCAATACCGCTGTTCGTCTTTGCATGTGCAACAGGCGCATCCTTCGCTCTTGATTTGGATTCAATGATTCCCACATTTTATGTCGGAATAATGTGTACTTCCATACCATCGCTGCTGTGGGCAAAGGGATTGACGAAAATCACCGTGACGACATCGGCCACCATTGTGCTCTCCGAAGCTATCTTCGGAACCCTACTCGGTTGCATCATTCTGGGAGAAGTGCTCACATTCCCAGGTATCGCCGGTGCTGCCATGATCTTTGCAGCTATATACATCTCTGCGAAAAGAGAGGAGTCATGTGAGGATAAGGAAGAAGGAGTATCATGTGAATCACACGAAATGAATTCGGGGCACAGGTCTGCAACTGAATTCTGCTAGGCTTTGCCCTCGAAGATGAGATTTATTCTCGAAATACAAATGACCTCATGCCATTGAAATGAGTTTTGCACAATCAATACTACCAGTCTCGACAAGTTTGAATTCTCGATGCGATGATCCCCTGGGTAATTCAATCCCTCACAATGGCTCGCTGCACTCAAAATTTCAAATAATTGCAAAAAAGTAATCAAATGAGTTAGTAAAATAAAAAACGAAAACGTAAATTAGTTACCAGAGGAAACAAATAAAGCGTCCGAACGCTCTCACTGAATTTTATGGTCGGTGATGTACCACCCACTTTATTACTTCTTCGTAGCTTTCTTCTTCTGTCCCTTTTTCTCCTCTTTCTTTGTTCCTCCCTTCTTTGATCCACACTTTCCGCAGGACACTATTCAACCCCCTTTTGTAAAGTTTTTAGATGCAGTACCATATATAAATATTTCCATTATCTAAAAGATTACTAAAATTAAAACGATGAAAACTGGAAATGATATAGAAAGGGGGGATGAATTTACCTCTAGAATTTGCGATCATACTTGAAATCAAGACTTTGTTGAAAATACAGAAAAGGAGATTAATCATTTGATGATTTGATGAGAAGAACGCGAGCAAGGCGAATGCCAAGTATTAGACTGGCTAACACAATCTCGCGGCCGATCGAGAGAATCAAAACTGATAATCACAAAAGATAATTTAAATATCGATCTCGTCGTCCTTCTCATTTGTGAGAATATGCATGCACTTGAAACTTCTCGTTTGCTAACTGAGGAGTACTGCGCTAAGATACTGCTTGGCACGATGTCAAGACCGCGGAGTGCTGTTGAACTCAGCGAGTCGCTGGGCATTCCCATCGCTGCGTGTTATAGGAAAATACATGCACTTGAAAAGGCAGGTTTTATTGTTTGCGTAGAAAAGCGATTGACTCAGGCAGGCAAGAGAATCGCTTACTATCAGTCACGCATTAGAATTGCAGAAATTATATTTGAAAAGGGCAGAGTGAGAGCAAGAGTAGAGATGACCGATGGGACGGCTGAAGATTATAACTATGAATTCAACATACCAAAGATGGTCAATTTTATCGGTGGTGCTCGGTAAGTAAAAGAAAATGATAACGATTAGATGGCTGACAATGTTTTTCAAAACTTCTTAATTATCAATCGTCTTCCGAAAACACTTTTCGTGTTCCCCGCTCTAACATTCTTTCAGAATCTTTTTTTCTTTCTTGTTTCAATAAAAGTCGAGGTTCATTTAGAAAATTTTATTTGAGAATTCCGTATTAATAAGCAAGAAAGTTTATCAAGGATAGCACTCCATGGAACGAATTGACTTCAAGAAAATTGTTGAGACCATAAATGATATCGTTTATCTCATTGATAATGACGGGAAGATTGTATATGTGAATCCAGCCATCGAAAATATTCTGGGGTATAAACAAGAAGAAGTCATGGGAAAGTCGATTTTTGACCTGATGACGCTGACTTCAAGACGATTTTCATATTCACAATTTTCTGAAAGGATTCAGGGCAAGAGAGCAGATTCTAGGTATTTTGTTGATTTCATTGCGAAAGAGGGGCACATTAAGCGGTGCGAAATCATCGCCCAATTGATCACATGGAAAAACGGGAGTAAGTACGTGCAAGGAACGATTCGGGATATGACCTTGCACGAATCGATGAAAAATGAAATTGAAATTGAAAAGAGGCGACTTGAGCTACTCATCGATTCTGCGGGGATCATCATCATTGAATTGGAATTTGACGGCACCATAACAATGTTCAACAGGGGCGCTGAAGAGATATTTGAATACTCTCGATCAGATGTTATTGGAAAGAATTTTTTCGATATGTTTGTGCCGCCAAACAGTAGGCAGGAAGTAGAGAGTCTAATCGAAAATGAAGTAAGAGATGGGAGAATCGTAAGAAGGACATGGGACACAACGACGAAGGAGGGGAGAAAGATCAGTGTCAGTTGGATTCTCAGCGGATTCATAAACCCTCAGGGAAAGCTCACAAGCATTGCGATTGGGGAGGATATTACAGAGCTTCAAGAAAAGAGAAAATCGTTGACCAGATATATTTCTCTCCTGAAACTTCTTAATGAAATTAGCCTTTCAACGCAATCGACGCTCAACCCGGACGAAGTGATGAGAACCTCGATCGAAAAAGTCACGAAATTTTTTGGCTTCAACAGTGGAATGGCATTTTGCCTCGATGAAAACATGAAACCACAGAAGACGATTTGCATCGGAAAATTTTGCAACGATGAACGAATAACGGAGGACAAAGATTTTGTGATGGAGCTTGAGCGCACTGTTATTTCCAAGAATTCAGTCATGTGCACATCTCCTTCCACTGGAGATATCAACATCCTGAAAAGATTTCCAGATGCAGCAACAGTTGTTTTCTCCCCTATTAACGGGAGAGAATTGAGGGGAGCTATCTGCCTTTGCAGCGATTTTCCTTTGGAGCTTTCTAAATACGATGAAGAATTCTTTGCGACGCTTTCATTAATACTGGGCTACGCTTGCGAGAATGCCATGCTGTACTCAAAATTTCGCGATCAGGTTGAGAGGATCAAGCTTTACAGTGACATCTTGCTTCATGACATCATCAATTACATGACGCCTATCTCAGCGTACGCGGAGATACTCGACAACGCCGTAAGAAGCGATCAATCAGAAAAGCGCGAAAAGGATTTGAGCACATATTCGCTCAAATTGAACGCATCGCTCAAGAAGCTCGTCGAATTCATTGAAAATGTGAGAATACTCGTCAGACTTCTCGAGCAAAAAGAACTTCCAATTGTCTCAATAGATTTAATCAAATCTATTGAGGAAGCGGTGGTGATTTCGAAGGAAAGATATCCCGATGCAAACATCACTATGATTAGAGAAACAGATCGGCCAGCTACCATTCTGGTCAATGCGGATAATGCCCTGCCCCACGTATTCCTTAATATTATCACGAATGCAATAAAATACAGCGAGGCGCAGCCCATCACGGTTCAAGTAAGTGCGGACACTACGAACAATATCGCGAGAGTTGCAATCGAGGATCGAGGACCTGGTATTCCTGACGAAATCAAGGAAAGAGTATTCGAACGTCGTTTTGCCGCTGACACAAATAAAGCGAAAAGAGGAACAGGCATAGGACTTTCCATTGTAAAATCGCTGGTCGATCGATACGGCGGAAAGGTTTGGGTTGAAGATCGAATTGAAGGAGACAGATCGCAGGGTTCACGCTTTTTGATCGAGTTGACTCTTGCTGATTTGGACAATTCCTCATAAGAAAATCAATACATCAAGTGCTGAGCTATTTCCACTCGTCGCAATTTTCTATTTTTTGCATTCAAGCAGCGCACGCAAGCCGTCCTCAAGTGAAATTCGAGGCCTAAATCCTAAGAAATCTCTTGCCAAAGTGATATCTGCAACGCTGTGCTTGATATCACCCTCTCTGGGCTCAGTCCTCACAACCTCTATATCGCCGCAGATTGATGTAAAAATGTCAGCAAGCTCGTTTATCGATACAGCCTTGCCAGATCCGCAATTGAGTACGAGATTGCGGACTGGAGAATTGATGGCAAGACGGATCATATAAGCCACGTCAAGCGCATGAATGAAGTCCCTCGTTTGCTCTCCATCGCCTTCGATGATGATCGGCTGTCCAGCCTTAATTCTACGGGCGAATTTCGTGATTACGCCGGAATACGGACTCTTCGGATCCGCTCTGGGAGAATAGAAGTTGAAAGGTCGTATTATGAAGTAATCGAGGTTGTAGCAGTCTCCGAATGCCTTCACATATTCCTCGCCAGTCAGCTTGCTGATGCCGTACGGCGATTTCGGGCATGTCGGATGGGCTTCATCCACCGGCAGATACTTGGGATCGCCGTAGACAGCAGCGCTTGATACGTACACAAATAGCTCAACCCCTGCAATAAACGCAGATTTGAGAAGGTTCAGCGTTCCCATAATGTTGATGTCGGCATCAATGAGAGGATCTTCGATGCTTTTCTCAACGCTCACCTGCGCAGCCGCGTGCACAACGACATCTGCCCATTCGCATTCCTTCAGAACGCTCTCTTTATCTCTTATATCAATAATCGAGACCAAATCGGAATGCGCCTCGATTTCAGGCCTTCTAAGATCGATGCCCTTGACTTCGTGATCGCATGCCAGTTCGTCAATGAGGTACGAGCCGAGCTGCCCGGAAGCGCCTGTTACAAGGATATTCACATCTATGAATAATAGAATGTCAACAATATAAATCTGTCAGATATTGCAGCAACTTCAAAGATCGATACAGAAAATCATCGATACAGAAAACTTTTGTTGAATTTCCTGAGAAATTCTTTGAAAGAATTTTGGTAATAGGAAATACTCTTGACCTTTTCTAATCCAAAACCTAGTTGATTATGCTGATAATGTGGATTCATCCTAATTTATTGATTCGATTTACCATCGAAAATCACTGGTTCGAAATGATTATATCTCTAGAGCTAAATAAGTTCCTATGGGAAACAGTATGCTACTTGAAGTACTAACTGACGATAAGAAAGATGTTATTACAAAGGATGGAAAAAGAATCGGGACGTTTGTCGGTGCGACCGTCGATACAGAAACGTGGAAAGTTGTTACACTCGTAGTCGAGGTCTCAAAAGATGTGATTGAAGACTTAAAGATTAAGAAATCGGTACTTAAGATTCCGCGAGTTGCGATTAAGACAGATTCTGTAGGCGTTGTTGGAGATATCGTCCAGCTCAATATTGATTTCAAGACGCTTCCAGAATATCTTTAGAATTCATCTTTACATCTCGTTTCACGCTATGAATTCAATTCAGGTCGCATCGTATGACAAGTGTTGAGAAATACACTACATTAAGTTTCTGTGTGATCATTTACAATTCTTCTTAATTTGTCACCATTCCATTGCTAGATAGATCACAACCATGTAATCTTAAGGATCAGTTATGTAGACGTTTTCATTGCATTTTGATTGAAATCCTCTATCTATTCAATTAGCTAAGTTATTCTCATCTCAAAATGAGAATTAGCGATATTCCTTTGCCAAAAGTATGAAAGATTCAAATAAAAATGGAAAAAGAAACCACATTAGCCGATGTTAATGTCTTGAATCAGCCCTTTCTGACCATCTGTAACCCGATCCATAACATAGTCTTCCCAAAGCGAATCGGAATAGTTGGAAAACATAAACAAGAAGCCATCGGCAGTAGAGACCAACAGATCAGTTCTGCCATCTCCATTGATATCAGCAGCTACCATCTTTAGAAATTCCTTCTTGAAATTATCCGCATCAAGTTTTTGATAACTAGTTGCCAAGTTCAACGCTAGCCAATTTGACTGACTTGTTTCACGATAATAAATCATGATTACCGATATCTTAGAATTAGAATCGTAATAGGAAACCGCAATATCATTTAATCCATCACTGGCAATAATGTTACCAACACCAACGCTCTTTAGTATTATTTTATTTAATGATGGTGCTACAGTGATTATAGTCGGAGCAGTGCTAAACAGGTCTCCATTAACATTTGCAAAAATCAATACCGAGCCCTCACCAGTGGTTCTCTTACACAACACGACAAAATCTTTTAATCCATCACCGACCACATTCGAAATATCTATCGAATAAATCTCCTGTGCATATGAAGAAACAAGCATTGGTGTACCGATATACATTTCGATTACCCGAATTGATGTCAAATCCTTTTCATTTCTATTTGTATCAATAACTCCTATGTAAACTTCTCCGCTGATACTCTTTGGCATCGTAGCAACAATGGGTACATCAGGTACAGTACTCTCAGTCACTTGAAAATCAAAAAATGTCTTGACTTCCGGTCCTGTGGTTGCAGTATAATAATAAAATCTGAAGTTTTCAAGTAATTGTGCATTCAGATCAACCTTCTGTGCACGCAAATAAAACGTTAAATCGTTTGCGGTATTCGTAGGTTTAACATTAAATTTCCATTCATGTTGCAGTGCGGCGACATTCCAGGTTACTTCAATAGCCCAATAATCAAAATCAACTGTTGAAGCTGCTATGTTTTCAAATAAAACAGATAGATCCTTCAATTTCACTGGATCGAGGTAGTATGGAGAACTTTGTGGAAAGACGTATTCTGCCTGCGCCCATTCTCCATTGGTATTGCTGATGGGTATCATATCTATTTGGGTGCTATCGTAGATATAACGTATGACACCACTTTCCGAAGATGCCTTATAATAGGCCAAAAATCTTATTGATGCCGGAGTTACATACTCGTAGCTTCCTAGGTTAGTTGGATCCCACTTAACCACATGAACCGTTTTGCCTCCATTCACTGTATATACTTGGTTTGCATCATCTACATTTCCCACGTTTGCAAGTTGGGCGATCTCATCCTCCGTAGCAGTGTGATATTCTCCAGTCACGGAACCTTGTGTTAGGATAAAATTCCGCGTAGTAAAAGGGATGAGAGATTCCCTAATTTCTTCATAATCATATGCAACCTCCTCCATGGTCTTGGTATAGTCGCCAGCTACTATCGTCCCATAAATAGTATTATAATCTGAAACGGGATAATTTCGGACGGTTATTTGAGCATTAGCGGTCAAGGCATTCCTCTTCCAAACAGTACCATCAGATCGCAGATTCTGGTAAACCGCAATGATACCATTTCTTGTCCCTACCGCAACGTCCAAACCTCTTTCTGTGTCAGCTTGACTGCCGCTAGCCCGGGTGTTGGCGACCTTAAGATCTGTGATCTCTACAGGAGTGTTTACCGCACCCTCTCTTAGAACATTCTGAGATTCATCTTTGAATTGCCATTCAGTCCACAAGCCATCATTTCTGTAGAACGCCAGGTTTCCGCTTATGTCGGCTACAATAATATCAGGATCGTTATCAAGATCGATGTTTCCTAACGCAATTTTCTTAATTTCAGATGACCAAATAGCAATAGTTCTCTTATTCCATCCATCTAGTAATCTATAATACGCATTTATTTCGTACACTCCGCCCGGCTTGGTTAAAACGACCGTAACGATGTCGTTTCTTCCGTCCAAATTAAGGTCGCCTGTTGCAACTAATTTACATATAGGATTATCATTAGTATTCGAGCTCATTGTCACAGGCTCAACAAAATCCGGTTGCAACCAGTTCCTGTCACTTTCGTAAAATCGAAGATAAGAATACTTTCCAGCCCAAGCGCTACTGGTCGCCAGGGAAGAGCCCAAAATGATATCAAGCTTTCCTTTAGGTGCATCAATATTTATCACATGTGAAAGTAGATATGTTTCGCGGTCTGTTTTGAACATGTCATACCTCAATATATAGTAATTTGCTCCAGCGATCCATGGATCTCCATCTGTGGCATATCTTAGGTCAATTACAAATCTGAATATTCCTGGCGATACCATCCACACATTGCTAACGGGACCGTTATAACTCACGTCGCTTGAGGCACCAACTGCTTTCGTTGGAAGTCTCTTTACTTGAGCTCTATAATCATAATCCCTTATCTCAACATCGCCACCATACTGATACCAATCGATACTAGGCAAAGCCGATCTAATCTCAA
>JAWCLO010000015.1 GCA_038850735.1 Methanomassiliicoccales archaeon | reverse complement strand
ATCGAGAATCTATCAGTGAGCACAAGGAGGGTAGAATTACATCAATCGCTTAGAAAGTCAAGAGAATTCTGGCAACACACTTATTGCCGTGATTTGGGTCCTTCATCAAATCTCGGGCTCGAATTAATTCTTGACCGGCTTGATATACCGTGGAGTAATCCCGGTGGCAGCCTCATTTCCAGTAATTTCAAGATAATCCTTGTTTTCACTTTTTCTAGTTATGGGATAATTGTAAGGAAGTGAAATGAACTTAGATCACGTAATTTCTAGAAGTTGGCATTTTAGCACTGGCTGAGAAAAAATGCAATAAGAAATTAGTAATCGATTCCTTATTTCCTCCAGCCTAAGACCGATTCTTGCATTTCTCGGTAGTCTGATTTTTCTAGAATCACTAGTATGCTGATCATATTGATCCCAATGAAATGACCGAGGTAAGTGATCCATCGATCGACCGATTTATTAGACCCCTACCTAATATTATGCTTGAGAGGTAATGGAGAGCATGGTCGACTTTGAGGACTATTTAAGACTAGCTATCGATCTTGCCACAAAGAATGGCGCATCATATGCAGAAGCAAGAGCCCAGCGCGATTATTCTGAATCGATCCTATTGAAAAACGGCGTTCCTGAGGTGGCATCCGTAGATACTCGAAGAGGTTTGTCGATTCGCGTCATTGTAAATGGTTCCTTGTGCTTCGGTGCTACGAATGAGTTGAACAAAAAAGCAATCAAAAATCTCGTGACGGAAGTCGTTTTATCGGCTAGAAGTGCCTCAAAATTGCGACAAAAAAGAATCCAATTTGGTGATGCGAACGTAGGAACGGAGAAATTCGAAGTAAGGCCGAGAATCGGATTCGACTCTGTTTCAATTGACTCGAGAATTGAACTTTTGAGAGATGCAGATCGTGAAGCTTTAGAAGGGGCGAACAAAATCGGAGTAAAGCTCGCTGGCAGATATTTGTCGGTGGAAACACTGTCAACCGAGAAAGCCATCCTGACATCCGACGGAGCAACTATATACAGCAGAATCCCAAGGGTATCAGTTGATTGTATGATCACTGCTTTTCATCCCGAGAAAGGCTTTCTGCAAAGGATGATTTCATTGGGAGAATCTGCCGGATGGGAAGCTGCCGAGCGATGGGATTTGCCACAAAGATTGATGCGCGAGGCAGTTAGTCTGGGACGATCATTACTGGAGGCGAGTTCGTTCAGGGGAGATCGTTGTGATGTCGTGCTCGGTCCTGAAGTTGTTGGGATCGTGAGCCATGAGTCTGCTGGGCATCCAGCTGAAGCCGATAGAATCCTAGGAAGGGAAGCAGCTCAAGCTGGAGAAACTTACCTTAGTAGACAGTCTCTTGGGACTAATATCGGCTCTGAAGTGGTCAATGTGGTTGACGATCCGACCCTTCCACATTCATTTGGATATTATTTATACGATGACGAAGGGGTGAAGGCTAGGAGGAGATACTTAATCAAGAATGGCAGAATCAATGAATTCTTGCACAATAGGGAAACAGCTTTTGAATTCGAAACTGAAAGCAATGGGTCTTCGCGTTCCGTATCCTATGATAGAGAACCCATAATTCGAATGTCGAATACTTTTGTCGAACCGGGTGATTATTCATTTGAAGAACTGATAGAGGCTATAGATAATGGGATCTACATCAAGAATTTTATGGAATGGAACATTGACGATCGCAGATACAATCAAAAGTACGTTGGCCTTGAGGCCTACAAAATAGAAAAGGGAAAGTTGACGAAGAGGATAAAAAATCCTGTGCTTGAAGTTACGACTCCGGGCTTATGGTCAGCAGTCGATGCGGTGGGGAGTGATCTCGAATTCTCTGCTGCAACGTGTGGAAAAGGTGATCCGATGCAGGGGATTCCTGTATGGACGGGGGGACCTCATATCAGATTGCGTGGCATCTACGTGGGAGGATTGGCATGAGAGAAGAAGATCTCTGCCATTTTGTACTCGAAATATGCAAGCACGAAGGGGCCACAGATGCCGTTGTCATGCTCCATACTACAAAGGAGAAAATGATTAGATTTTCGAATAATCAGATTACAATCGCAAAAAACATCAGCGAAAATTCCGCAAGCATTTATGTTCAGGTAATGGAGAAAAAAGCGCACATAAGCGTTGCTGATCTCTCAAAAACCACTCTCAAAGCAGCGGCAAAGAAGGCCGTTAAGGCGGCTAATAAATGTGCTTCTGGTAGTGTGTACGCACCACTGCCCAAGGGACCTTTCAAGTACGACGAGAGATTATTAAAACAAACGTATCTTTCCTTCGATGCAGATCTGTTGGTCGATGGCGTAAAGGATGCCATTGATGCAGCAATAGCAGAAGGCGCCGATCGGGTAGCAGGGTCGTTAAGCGCGGTAAAATCTGAGATCACCATTCTAACCACTGGGGATGTTCTTGCAAAAGGCGAGAAATCAACAATTGAACTTTCTGTAAGAGCCTTTACTAGCGATCTTTCATCAGGACAATCTGTGTCGATAGCAGTCCGACCAGAAGACTTTTCGCCTCGAACTGCTGGTGAAGAAGCTGGAAGGCTTGCAAAATTATCAACGAATCCGGATAAAGGGGAGCCTGGTGAGTTTCCGACTGTAATTGGCCCTCTCGTTCTTGCAGATCTTGCAAGCCAGGTTGGAAGATTCGCGTCGGCATTCTATGTCGATGCTGGAATATCATTTCTCGGTGATAAATTAGGCCAACAGGTAGCATCACACAAATTCAATTTATGCGATGATGCGACGATGCCGGATACCTTTGGCGCATCGGCGTTCGATGCGGAAGGTCTGCCGACAAAGCGTACGGAAATAATCAAAAATGGTATACTCATGAATTATTTGCACAACAGTGCAACTGCAAAGAAATTCGGTACCGATAGCACTGCAAACGCAGGTTTGGTGATACCTCGCCCCTTCAACATGATCGTAGACTCTGGCGATTCCTCAGTCGAGAAGATCTTGAGTTCTATTGACGACGGTCTGTACTTGACCAATGACTGGTATCTTCGTTATCACAATTACAAAACTGGTGATTTCTCAACAATTCCGAGAGATGCGATGTTTAAAATAAGAAAAGGTGAAATTGAAAAGCCTGTTAGAGAACTAAGAGTTAGTGACAATCTTCTTAGATTATTAGGGAGAATTCAACAATTATCAAAGGAAAGAATATGGGTAAGGTGGTGGGAGGTCGAGATCCCCGTGTTAGCTCCTTATGCACTTATTGACTCTTTGCGCTTCACAAAATCTACTGATTGATCCGAATGTAAATCTCCATACACATTATACGAGTATTAGTACAAAATTTTCAAGAACTGGAAATTGAAAATGGAAGTCATATTAACAGGGAATGAATTCTGAAACGGATTCAATTTCCTAAATCTTTGCTTATGTCACAAAAGGATTGATTCACACCGATTCTAATTCCAAAATCTGCGATCTATTCTACATCCTTTCGGTCGAATAGCTCGGATAGACTTCCCGCGCGATAACCTTCAAGATCAATATCAACAAAAACAAATCCAATCTTCTTGAGGTGATCAACAATCTGCGCTCTTGCTCCCAATACCTTATCGAAGTCTTCTAGCGATACTTCTATCCGTGCAATCCTTCCATGGCATCGTACTCTCACTTGCTTTATGCCAAGCGTTCTCAAATAACTTTCAGCCTCATCTATCATCGCCAGCTTTTTTGAGCTAATCTTCTCGTTAAATGGGATTCTAGTCACGAGGCAGGTATTTGATGGTTTATCAGAGTTAGGTAAATTCATCTTCTTCGCCAATTCTCTTATTTCCACTTTTGTTAATCCGACTTCCATCAATGGACTTCTCACGCCTATTTCCCTTGCTGCCTTCATCCCCCATTCATGAGACTTGATATCATCCGCATTGGCGCCATCTAGCAAAATCGAGAATCCTTTTTCTTCCGCCTTCTTTTTGATAGTTGTGAAGAGATTGCGTTTGCAGATGTAACATCTGTCAGAAGGGTTCGAAAGAAAATAGGAATCATCAAGGGGATTTGCATATGTGATCACGCATTCTGCACCGAGTAGACGTGCTAAATTCAAAGGCAACTCTCGATCATAAGAAGGTATGATTGGTGAAATATTGGTTATCGCCAAGACATTCTCGTTTAAGACATCTAGAGCTACCTTTAGCAGAAAAGTGCTGTCCACACCGCCTGAAAAGGCAATGGCTACGCAGCCTAGTCTCTGCAATTCTCCTTTCAACAATTCCAATTTGCTTTCCTTATCTAGCACAAAGAAGCCCACATTCTAAGGCGGATAAGAAACTTTTGCAGATTTCCATCCGAACTAGAACTATGTTTGCACATTTACCACACTTATGTCTGCCAAGAGAATGTAATCAAATGCATGCTTATGGAAAAGAAAAAGAAGATGTTAATGAATAGTGTCGATGATGAAGATTCGTGAAATACTGGACCTGTTTAAGAATGGCAGAATCGACTATAGTGAGGCAGAGAACCTTCTGAGGCTTGATTTCCTCGAGAGGATCAGCGACCATACCCTATTTGATCACGCCCGCGAGGCGCGCAGAAGCGTTCCAGAGGTCATTTTCGGAGAGGGGAAAACGCCCGAAACAGTTTCTGAAATAGTGCAGAAGATCATACAAAGGAAGAACGTATTAGTCGTTTCCAAGGCATCGCAAGATCACTTCCGCGCCATTATCGACGCGATTGGGCGAGATGGTGTCAGATGGGAAAGAAGAGCTAGATTGATTGTAATAGAAAAGAGTCATACTCAAGAAAGAATTGGATTAATTGGAATACTTGCTGCTGGCACCTCAGATATTGCGGTAGCGGAGGAGGCAAAGATAATAGCGGAGATAATGGGATGTGAAGTCATGACTGCATATGACGTCGGAATTGCTGGATTTCACCGATTTACCGATCCTTTGCTGTCAATGCTAAAAAAGGGTTGTGACGCAATCATAGTTGTTGCGGGGATGGAAGGTGCCTTAGCTTCTGTTGTGTCCAGTCTTGTTGATGTTCCTGTGATAGGAGTGCCAACATCTGTTGGCTATGGGATGGGTGGATCAGGTCATGCAGCCCTTTTGTCAATGCTCCAAAGTTGCTCACCAGGAATTGCGGTTGTCAACATTGATAATGGAATAGGGGCCGGAGCAATAGCAGCGCTCATAAGTCTCCGAGCTCGACGAATACGAGACTTGAAGAATGTTCCGATGGAAAGTGATGCGAACACACAGTAGACTCCAAATGGATTTACAGGAACGTGTGTTAAAGGAGGGGATTTTTGATCATTTCTTTTCATTCTACTAGAATTTCAAATCTGATGATTAGAGATATGAGTTTACGTGACATCGAACAGGCGAGGGCAGTGGCCCAAGAGGCGTGGTCCGACATTGCCACGAGGGATGCTGGTCGAAGAATCTCTTATCCCATGCGATCTCGGAAGATTATCGAATCATATGTTAAGCGCAGTCCAAATGGTTGCTTTGTTGCAGAAATTGATGGGAAAATAATAGGATGTGTGTATTCACATGTGTGGGGGAAATTAGGATGGATAGGACCTATTGAAGTTTTGCCAAATTACCAGAATAAGGGTGTCGGTTCGTCGCTCATATCCTGCTGTGAACAATTTTTATTAAATGCTGGTTGCAATACTATCGGCATTGAGACTATGCCTCACATTTTAAAGAATATGCATCTCTATCTCAAATGCGGATATGTTCCAATTGCCACCACTGTCATCGCTGAGAAAATCATTCAATCAAGGCGATCTTTTTCTAACGGAGAAAAAGGGAAGATCATGAAAATTGAACAGTATCATGCTGAACTGAAAAAAGATATATCGCTCATAAGCCAAAAGATTATGCATGGAATGGACGTGAGCAACGAAGTTGAATTAGTATTAGATAACGATCTGGGTTCGATTCTTGCATTTTTTCTAGAGTCTCGAGTTATTGGGATTGCCTCGATTCATACATATCTACGAGATGATGAAGGTGATTATTCTTTTGTGAAATTCCTGCTTGTTGATAAGCAATTTGAAGATCGTGAGAAAGTATTTGATTCGCTACTTCTCGCTTGCGAAAATGAATCGTTCGAATCAGGGAAGAAGAAAATGTATGTCAGATTTCCGATTGTAGATCAATTCATTTATCCTAAGATACAGGCAAATGATTTCAAGATAAGGGGAACGGGAATTCAAATGTTCAAAGGAAAGCTTCCACAATACAACTCGAATCTCATGATACTCTCACTCGCAGGTTAGGATATATTATCTCACACATTTTGCCGACCTGTAGGAAAAATAATATAATCGCACCCTGCAAATAGTTATCAAGATCCCAATGCAAAAAACTGACGGACCAATTCTATTTGAATTCGGTGGGTACTTCGTCGAAAAACCAACCAGGGAACTGCATGGTAGGCCAGAAAAATCGCTCTGCGTTTTATGCAAAGGCTCACGTTTTCTGTGCGGCAAAGAACGATGTCCATTGATGTTAAGATTTTACGCTCACGCAAAGACAAGAAAACTGATAGAAAGTCTAGATCTATTCGGAAGTTCCCCTCCAGGTGTTTTCATAGGCAGGTATGGTTATCCAAAAGTAGAGATAGGTCCACTCGTTCCCCCTGTGCTTGGAGATACCTCAGTTCTCGATACGCCTGAACTGTGGATTGGAAGATCTATTGATGACATCGTGAGTTTCAGATTTAGCCTAGTACGTGGAAAATACAGAATCAGCGTTCATGATGTGGATTCACCATCAAAAATCGTTGAGCAAACTAGAGAGCTTGCTCTTTCGGTTAACTCTATTGGAGTTGAAGCTAAATTCGAAAGACTGCCATCTGGGAGGATTATTCTAGATGATGAAATACAACCCTTTGGCCCCTCTGCTGATTTGAAGGCTCTAAATATTGAGAATCCCAAATATGACCATAGAATAGAGAAAGCCTTTTATGATACGGATTTGAAAGCCGTTGATGCTGTGGTGAGTTTGTATCGCAATGGCGTAATGATTTCGAGGATACAGAAGGCTTTCAGCGTAGGTGCTTTTGGTTTGAAAGCAAATAGAAAATTTGTACCAACCAGGTGGAGCATCACAGCTATCGATGACATAATTGGCAGAGCTCTTCTGCAGAAAACAAAAACTTACCACCCAATCGACGAGTTCAGACTCTACTATTGGGAGCAGCTGGACAATAGGTGGATTGTGCTCTTATTGCCAACATCGTGGAGATACGAGCTTATCGAGGCTTGGTACCCCAATACCGCATGGAATCCTTCGGGAAAGAGTATAGAGATCATAAGCGATCATGAATTTTACAGCGGAAGAAGCAATTACGCTCAGATTGGCGGCTGCTACTATGCTGCACGCCTGGCAGTCAACGAGCTTCTGAATAAAGAGAAAAGGCAGGCGGGTGCTGTAATCTTCAGGGAGGCGCATCCTGGCTATATCATGCCGGTAGGGGTTTGGAATGTCAGAGAAAACGTTAGGGCTGCGTTAAATCAAAAACCTCTGAAATTCAATAGTTTAAAAGATGCGTTATTGCAGGTTCAGACTAAAATGGATATCCCTATCCATGTCTGGATCGACTACAGCGAGATACTGAAGGACTTGATACATCAGCGGAGAATCGATGAATATGAGTAACATCACATTGTCGAATGAACATAAGTGTGATAGTAGCATAGACACGCGGAAACGAATTCTTTATGTTAAAAAGAATTGCACCAAATCTATGATTCCCTCCAAGCTTCCGGGTATTGACTATGCCCTAAACCCTTATAGGGGATGCGCTCACGGTTGTCTTTATTGCTACGCGCCATATGTACTTAGAATCAATCGAGACGATTGGTCGACTCATATCGAGGCAAAAATTAATTTGCCATCATTGCTGAGGCGGGAAATCGCCGGAAAATCTGGAACAATAGGCATAGGCACTGTAACCGATCCTTATCAACCTGGGGAGAGCGATTTCCTAATCACGAGAAGATGTCTAGAGATTCTCACGCGATCAAATCTCAGAGTGACTATTCTCACGAAGTCTGATTTAATCGCCAGAGATGTAGACGCCATCACAAAATTGAAGAATGTTGAGATTGGAATTACAATCACTACAATAGATGAAGACTACGCACTTGAAATTGAGCCGAGAGCTCCACCACCATATAGAAGATTAGAGGCGTTGAGAAAATTTTCTCAATTGGGAGTGGACACCTATGCAATGATTGGCCCTATTCTTCCAATTGTGACTGACGCGAATTTAGACGCGCTTCTTTCAGAAATTGCAAATACTGGCACCAAGAGAATAATGATCGATAAACTGCGATTCAGACACGGTATGGAAGAAGTTCTGGCATTAAGTAATTGTATGAAGGATTCACATTTCAGAGGACTATTTTTCGAGAAAGCCACCTCGGATTCTTTTTATTACAAACTTGCCTCTAGAATATCACTTTTCTGTAGGGAAAATAATTTGCTTTGTGAAGAGGCATTCTGAGCATTCGATCAATTTCAAAATTTTGTTGACAAACATTTTCGTTATACTGCTCAATATTCTCATTATTCAATCTTCCAGTTTGCGAAATTCCAGGTATTCTCCCTATGCAATAGTTCTTATAGAAGAACCAAAATACCACCGCAAAAGGAGGCTACATAATGGCGTATTCAATGGGACAAGGGCAGCCGATCATTGTGCTAAGAGAGGGAACCGAAAGAAGTCGGGACCGAGAGGCACAGTTGAACAACATCGCTGCCGCACGAGCAGTTGCTGACTCAGTTCGTTCAACGCTTGGGCCTAAGGGCATGGATAAGATGCTAGTTGATTCTATGGGCGACATCGTTGTGACGAATGATGGTGTGACGATTCTAAAGGAGATGGATGTTCAACATCCGGCTGCAAAGATGGTTGTTGAAGTGGCGAAGACACAAGATTCTGAATGTGGTGATGGAACTACTACTTCTGTGATACTAGCTGGGGAATTGCTGAAAAAGGCAGAGGCTCTGCTTGATCAGAAAGTTCATCCCTCAATCATAGTAAACGGATACCGCATGGCAGCAGCCGAAGCCGTGAAAATGCTTGAATCAATCGCAATATCTGTAAAACCAGATCAAGAAGATCTCCTTAAGAAGATTGCAAGCACTGCCATGATGGGCAAAAGTGTAGGTGGTCAAAAGGACAAGCTCGCGCAACTCGCTGTCCAGGCTGTGAAATCGGTAGCTGAGGATCGAGGTGGAAAGACTATTGTAGACGTGGACAACATCAAGATTGTAAAAAAAGTTGGAGGTTCGATAGCAGATACCGAGATTGTCAAAGGTATCGTTATCGATAAGGAACGTGTTCACCCGAGGATGCCGAAAATCGTCAAGAATCCAAAAATTGCACTACTTAGCGTTGCACTGGAAATAAAGAAAACCGAAGTTGAAGCGAAGATACAGATCAGTGATCCAGAATCGATGCAAAAATTCCTCGATGAAGAGGAAGCCACGCTGAAGAAGATGGTAGAGAAGATAAAAGCAACTGGCGCAAATGTTGTATTCTGTCAGAAAGGAATCGACGATTTAGTTCAACATTTTCTTGCGAAGGCGGACATTTATGCTGTTCGCAGAGTCAAGGAATCAGACATGGATAAACTCGCAAAGGCTACTGGCGCAAACATCGTTGGGAACTTGGATCAGTTGGAACCGACGGATCTCGGAAAGGCTGAACTTGTAGAGCAGAAGAAAGTCGGAGAAGAAGATATGACATTTGTTACTGGCTGCAAAAATGCAAAATCCGTGTCAATCATTATACGAGGTGGCACCGAACATGTGATCGATGAAGTAGAAAGATCGCTCCACGACGCATTGCGCGTCATTGGAATTACACTAGAAGACGGAAAAGCCGTTGCTGGTGGTGGAGCCCCTGAGATAGAAATGGCTCTGCATCTAGCAAATTACGCATCATCAGTTGGTGGTCGAGAGCAATTGGCAATCGAGGCATTTGCCGAGGCACTTGAGGTCATTCCATGGGTGCTTGCGGAAAACGCCGGGCAAGATGCAATTGATGTTGTGCTGAAATTGAAAAGTGTTCACAAAGGCAACAAATCTAATGGGAGATTCTTTGGTGTAGGTATGGAGAGCATCGAGCCGGTAAACATGTTGGATCAAAATGTGATCGAACCTCTGAGAGTGAAAACCCAGGCTATTAAGGCATCAGCTGAAGTGGCAAGCATGATTTTGAGAATAGATGATGTTATTGCAGCGAAAAGAACTACACCTCAGGAGGGCGGACCCGGAGGTCCCGGTGGAGAAATGCCAGGCTGCGGAATGGGGCCAGGAATGATGTGAAGCGGAGCCATTCCGTATTCTTTTTTTTAATCTTATTACTCATAATAAATTCGAAATTTTCTAATATCATCCTGAGAATGTAATTCAAAAGAGGAGGTCCCTTGATGCGGTATTATTCAATCTCAATCCTTTCCGCTCTAGTTGTTGTGAGTTTTTTGGCTCTTCCGGCATCTTACTCTGTTAATGCCCAAGAAGCTGAAGCACCAGTGTGGGAAGAAGGAGATAAATGGGCGATCGGTTCGGAAATAGCCTACCTACCTGATCTGAGCGAAGTAGAATCAAAACTTGAGCCAATACTAAATACAGCAAACGCTACATTGACGGAATTTTCCGTCATCAGTGAAGCTATGTTCTACTCATACTGGGAGGTCACCGAAGTAACCGATACGGAGTACGTGCTACAAGCAAAAGTCGGTGCGAAGGTTGCCTCGGATATCTCTGTCGAAATACGCGCTGAGCTACCTGAAGAAGGTACTTATCAGATATACAGCGACGTGTTTACTTGGTTTGCTTCTGGTTTTCTAGGAGCGACGAAAGAAATGAAAACCATTAGCATCGACTTCGATGAGGATTTTGCCATTTATTCAGAAGGATACCTCTATCTTGAAAAGAGTACGATGGCAGTCGAACGTATTGACTGGGAGCTAAGGAGCAGTTCGATAGTCAACTTTGATGCGACTAATATCCCTTCCGTCAATGTTGAGGAAAAAACCTTTCCTCTTCGTGAAGTGACGATAAATTACAGTAATTACAATGTGGCGTTGCGATTTGATATGAATTCAGATCTAGAAATCGAATTCGATCCACATTTGGACATTTTCGAATTTCCATTTGACGTCGGAGATTCGTGGACTGTCGACTCCACAGCGACAATATCTGGAACAATTGAAGGATTAATAGATATCAATGGTCTACCTGAAGATGCCGAAGAACAGATCTTTACCGAAGAATTCATAGAGAAAACAGGCATAAGCCACTTCCCAATCGAATTCGATGAACTTCAAATTTCTGAAGGGGATCTCAGTGTTCATGATGGAGTAATCGAACCTGTTGAAAAGACAGTGAACATAGATCTAAAGTGCATTGGCAAAGTGGGGCTTTCAACAAGTGACGCGGGTCAAATCCAAGTGTACATTATACAGGTAGACAATGGTGCACAATATATTTACTATTCTGCTGAAAGGAAGTTTCTGGCTGGTACGGAGTTTGGATTCGATGCCATTGATTTGCCTTCTGAGATACCATCAGGCATGATAGGAGATATTGAATTCGAGCCCCTAGCAGTGGATCCAGATACGGCAGATGAAAAATTGGGGGAAATTTCCCAGTATCAATCTGCAATTTCAGATGAGGCAACAGGCAAAACAGGACTCGATGGTCTTGGCGGCTGGGCAATGATACTCATCATCGCATTAGTAATTGGTGTTGTCGTCGTAGCTGCTATACTTCTATTTATAAGAAAAAAATAGGAAAATCGCGAGATCTTTTCAAACTTTTTCTTCACCTTTTTCTTGTAAAATGGGGTACATTTAAACTTGATATGTATCGACATTGAAGATAATGATAATTCTATGAGATGGCGCTGCATTTTTAAATACCTCTTAAAAAAATGCATATTTAGCATAATAAGCAATAAAATTTAATATCCTTCCGAATCAAGTACCTCTACTCTTCCTTTTCTTCCTAGAATTACGTCGATACCGTATTCTGAAAATTTCACATAGCAATTTGTCAATCTCAATTTCACACCTTCCTGCCAATTCATCTTATCTGGTAACTCTACATCCTTGTCCCAAAGCACAAGACGACATCTACCTGTTTCATCGTGAACCAACACGGATCGTACTTTGCCAATCGCTCCATCTGGCTTCTTAAACTCTTTAATTTCATATATCCTCGATATCTCCGCAACAATAGATGCCTCCTCTCTGTCATTCAATTCCGAAATAGTCCTAAGGTTTGTCACTAAAAGGCCCAATTCATCCATTACTAATTTCCTGAGCGCCTCATCATCAAGAAGATTGCCGAATTCACTGCGCAATTTTTCAATTCTTATTTGAATATCCCTCTCGTCCACAAAATCTAGAACTTATTGTTTGATATTTAATTCGATTTAACGACTCTATAATTAATATAAAAATCTGTTACGTTATCATGTAAAATATTAGCCTATTTTGCGAAAATGAAGCGTATGAAAATGCGACAATTATTTATAGAATTCGGATAGTATATTGTCTGACAATCGTCAGATGGTTAGTAAATTAAGATAATGGATATCCAAGTAGCCACAACGGGAAGGGATGGGAAACGAGAGCCGCGCTTTATGCAAGAGTTTCTACGGAGGATCAGGCCAAGGAGGGATTTAGCATTCCCGCTCAACTTAAGAGACTTCATTCCTACTGCAAGGCTCGTGGATGGGTCGTTGTTGGCGAGTATATCGACAGCGGCTATAGCGGTCGTGACACAAGACGTCCAGCCTATCAAAAAATGATGCAGGAAAAGGATAATTGGGACGTCGTTGTAGTTTTGAAAATGGACAGAATTCATCGGAACAGCAAGAATTTTACTGCAATGATGGAAGATCTGAATAGATGGGGAAAAGAATTCAATTCAATGCAGGAATCTTTCGACACGACGAGCGCTATAGGGCGCTTTGTAATGGATATTATTCAAAGAATAGCTCAGCTTGAAAGCGAACAAATCGGTGAGCGGGTTAAGGTAGGAATGTTACAAAAAGCAAGAAATGGAAAAGGCTATCTGGGTTCTGGAGAACCGTATGGATATAGGTACCAAAATGGTGGGCTCATTGCGATTGAGACGGAACTTGAGATCATAAAAAAGATTTACCATTGGTACAAGATCGGTTTCAGCCTTGAGGACATCGCCAACAAATTGAATGAATTGAATATTCCTTCTAAAAAAGGGCGCAATTGGAAAAAAGGAACTGTTTGGAAAATCCTTTCAAATCCGCTATACTGTGGTTACATCAAGTGGGATAAGCTGATGATTAAGGCCCATCACGAACCCGTGATATCGATTGATGAGTTTAATTTCATCCAGGAATTACGAAAGAGTCGGCAAAGGTGCTCAGGTACTATAAATTCCTTTAATAATAGTCTGAATCAGGGTGGGAACTGCGATTGACTAGAGCTGCGATTTATATCAGAGTTTCTACTGAAGAACAGGCAAAAGAAGGATTTTCGCTTGATGCCCAAAAGGAAAGACTGATTGCCTACTGTGAAGCACAGGGATGGGAAGTCTCAGGCATCTACTGTGATGATGGACACAGTGGCAGAAATACTAGACGTCCGGAATACCAGAAAATGCTCGAAGAAAGAGACAAATGGGACGTTATTCTGGTCATGAAAATGGACAGAATACACAGAAATAGCAAGAATTTCATGATAATGATGGAGACGCTCGAAAAATGGGGTAAGAAATTTGCAAGCATGCAGGAATCCTTCGATACCTCAAATGCGATTGGTAGATTTGTTGTAGATATTATACAGAGAATTGCACAGCTGGAGAGCGAACAAATCGGCGAAAGAACATATATGGGAATGGCTCAAAAGGCAGAATCAGGAACGGGAATATTGGGATTCTATCCTCCTTTTGGCTATAAGTATGAAAATGGGCAGCTATTGGTTGTTGATGAAGAAGCTGGAATAGTGCTTGATATCTTTCAAAGCTATCTTCGTGGTGAAAGAATGAAGGATATCGCATGGAGGCTAAACAAAAACGAAATTTCTACCCGACGGGGGAAAAAATGGACGGTCTGGTCAATTAGCAGAATTCTGAAAAACCCGATATACGCTGGCTTCTTGAGATGGGACGGACGCCTCATGAAAGGCACTCATGTCGCGATTGTCCCGATCAGCATTTATAATGCCGTTCAGGAAACTATTACATCTCGAGCACGGAATCGCATGAAAAGAAAGAACACATGCGTTATTTTTTGATAAGAATGAGAATAACGATAGTTTAAGTCTGCTTTACTATTATTCTTGCTTCCTTCGGGGGGGCATTTTTGACGAAAAATATCACATTTCGATTGATATTCGGGAGTCCGTCATTGACTTTATTGTACATATTGGGACAATGAATTTTTGATATCGGATCCTTGATGCAGGGCGTAGGCGGTATTCTCGTAAAGAGCTCGCTTTCAAATTATTACAAAAACCCTTTGATCTTAAGATCTTACCAAAAATTTATCTTGCTTCGAATCTTCGGCAAATTCGTACTCTCGCCTTAGAGTTATAGACAATATCATTGCGTGGATTTGTAATAATATCCTAAGAAAATCGACTGATACATTTAACACCAATTATGAGTTAAACATCTTTTGCAGTCGGGATCATAGAGACGAAAAAGGCTTCATTGGGGGGAGAAATTGGAATTAGAGTATGACAACTGATGGAGAAAAAACGCTTTGATTAGCCCTGAAGCAGAGGCATTGAAATTTTCTACTATAAACCAAGAGCACATGGTAATTCTTGATACTTAGCAGACCCGACATCCAATGCAAAACT
>JAWCLO010000014.1:14721-15146 GCA_038850735.1 Methanomassiliicoccales archaeon | reverse complement strand
GCCAGGCTGGGCACATACGAGGACTTGCACGAACTCATGCAGAAGATTTCGTCATCGAAGGCGGAAAAGAGCCTGGAAGCGATAGAAGAGCAGGTGAACGCCGTCAACAAGACGCTGCACCAGGTGGCTATCCCTTTCGGACGGGGAGGCAGCGAGAAGTGGTATGCGGAAGCAATGTCGGGATGGAGCACGTTGCACACGAAAATGCTCGACATCATCCATGCTGCGAAGTCTCTGCTCGAGAGGTCTAGCTCACGGTTCGCCACCGAGTCGGAAAAAAAGGAACTGGTCGGGAAAGTCTGGAACTTTTTCCAGAATGTGTATATGAAGTACGCGTTACTCATCGCGGAGATCAGCTGGTACCGGGAAGACGTATCGCCAGGGTGGATGGGGGCCATCCAGCCGGGGTATCCTTCACAGTACCC
>JAWCLO010000014.1:10220-14623 GCA_038850735.1 Methanomassiliicoccales archaeon | reverse complement strand
GGGGCAGATATGGAAAGCGCTTTGGAAAAAAGCGTCCTCAAAAAGAAAAAGCCGGACGCGTCGAAAAAGTTTCTCAGGAAGATGAGCAGCATATGGTACAGGGTTGCGGAAAATATCGACAACGACTTCCTGGAGATTTTCCTCATCACCAGCCAGAGCGCTGGCATGGAACCGAGCATGGGCAGGGCGTTCGGTGTGGGGAAGAGCAGCCTCTCGATTTGGATGGCGTACAGGGCGCATGCCTACGCCCGCGGGCTCATAAGGTTCGAGAAAAAAGGGGAAGAGCTCGTGCTTGTCGACGAGGCTTCCGAAAAAGAGAAGCTGGCAGTCATGGAAGATGTGGTGAGAAAATACACCTTCTGGAACATCCTCGACGTGGTGAAGAAGATCCAGACGACGCGGGAACATATCCCCGCGTTGATATGGGACGACGTGCAGCGCACCTGCCCGGCGTGGCAGCACATAGCGCCGAAGCTGCGCGCGCAGATCGAATATTTGACGATGGCGAGGCAGAGGGTGGCGAACATCATCCTGACGGCGCCCGCCATGAGCGACATCGCGAGGCCCCTCAGGCGCAACGTGACGTGGGAGATCATCGTGCCGCAGAGGGGGATATACGAAGTGCAGTTCCTCGTGAAGCACAGGGACTTTTACAACCCCGACGGCGACCTGGGCAGGCTGTGGTACGAAGCCACGGGCACATTTTCGCCTTTACCCGCAGAAATAGATGGGATCTACAAGAGATTGAGGGAGAAGACGCTGGACGTCCTCATGCTCGAGGAAGACGACGAAAATGGCTGAGTATATATATCGTCTATTAATATTGAAAAACAAGGGGGAATGCGCGAGGAGGAGTCTGGAAGCATGAGGGTCGCGCTTTACGCCCGTGTCAGCACCGACGACAAGGATCAAAACCCGGAAACGCAGCTCTTCATCCTGCGGGATTACTGCAGGATCCACGGACACGAAATCGTCGATGAGTTCGTCGACGAGGGGCGCTCGGGAAAGGATCCCAACAGGCCCGCGTTCAAGAAGATGATGGAGGAAGCGAAAGACAAGAAGCATCGCAGGTTCGAAGCGATCGTGTGCCTGAGGCTGGACAGGTTCATGCGTTCAGCGCTCTACGGCCTGCAGGCGACGCAGGAACTCAAGGAGGCGGAGTGCGACTTGATATTCGTCAAGGACCAGATCGACACCACGACGCCTGGAGGGAAGTTCTTTTACACCCTCATGCTCGCCTTCGCCGAGATGGAGAGGGAGCACCACGCGGAGCGCGTGAGGGAAGGTATCCAGAGGAGGATACGCGAGGGAGGGCGGTGGGGGAAGGGCGCGAGGAAGGACGTTAATGTACCGCTAGCTGTCGAGCTGCTTAGGACGGGGAAGGCAAGGAGCGTGTCCGAGGCGGCAAAGATCCTCAAAGTCCCGCGCAGCACGCTCGTAGACCACGCCAGGAGGAAGGGGATCGACCTGTCGGATTACACACCCCCCGAAAACCGGGGGGATGCTTAAATACGGGAGAGCGCAGAAGAGCTGACGGTTTGAGAGGTCTCAAACCGACAATGCGCTTACATGCGCGATAGTTCGCGGGCGTGCGATATGATTATATATATACAAAAAAGCTTATTTAATACAAGACCCTTTTATTTTGCGTGACCAGTGATGTAGGTATTAGGACAGAGGGTGCGCGTCCTGATACAAATATCCTCATGAAGAACCTTGATATCACCCGGCGAACTGTAGAGTCTCTCGATCGCTCTATAATAGGCATTCGGCAGCTCTTTTTTGTTCTTCTCAGCATCACCATAGCTGGGGCTTCGAACGCTGCAGCAAGAGTCGATATCCAGCTCGGCTTGCTTCTTATCGCAGGAACTGCGATATTCCTAATCGTAATGGCACCTCTCCTGTGGGACCTAGATACGCACTATCGTATCTATCTGAGAGAAGCGGTGAGGACAGCTGAAACAATAGAGAGGGAATTGGGGCTCGACAGTCCCCCATCGATTGGTGTGACTACGAATTTCGAAAGACTAAGAATGGGGAGCAAAAAAGGTTTTGTCATTCCGGCTAAAATCTACCTTTACCCGTGCATCATGGTTTACTGTGCTTTGCTGGGTTCCGTAATATATTATGGTATTCAAGTGGGGGCGGATGTTCTGTATTATTTTGGTCTCGTTAGTGTTTATGTTGCTGGGATTATTATTATAGTTTGGCATAAGCAAATCAAATCAGTTTGCAAATAAAGAAATAAACTGAATTCCAGTCATAACGTGATGTTATTGGGGTCACTACTTTACCGCTTCTAATCTCTCCCTTACCCAATTTCTCCACCGCTTCCTAATAAGCAAACCAATAATCAGGCCTGTGATCGATCCTGCCATGGTGTAAATTATGAAAGCCTGATCAAGCAACATCCACACCCCATAATCAGTATTTGCTGAAGGTATATATCCTTGTTTGCATAGAAAGACTTCGATGATTGAAACCGCTCTCTACAATATGCGTATACCTCGAGTTCCCATATCGTGCAAAAAGGGGAGACATTAGAATTACTCTCTATCCCTTCTCGCCAGTCGCCTCCCTGTAATTCAGTACGCACACCTCCACGGCGTGCGATCTGTTCGCAAAGACCCTCTTCTCCACCATCTCGTCGATCCAGTCAATGAGTTCCCTTGGGATTGTGACTGATATCTTCTCCCTTTTGCCGCTCATGTCGGATAAATGAGTATAGAAAGACTTAATATCTTATGCGATCATATCGGATATTATCCGATAATAGAATATAGGTGACCATCATGATTTCAAGGAGCGGTTTCAATAGAATTGTCGAAGTCGACTACGACAAGGACCCGTATACCGATCACGAGATCATCAAGGGCATCGATCGGAGGGTAGGAGAGGACTACGGCCTGGGAGCTGCGGACCTGGCGTTCTACATCCTCGAGAGCATGCAGACGGCGGGCGATTCCGATGAGGTCGTCAAGGTAGTGACGAGGATCTGCAGCGGTGTAATAGAAATCCACAGGATCGCGAGGTCGGCGATGTTTGAGGAGAGAATGGCGACTCACAGGTACTGACCGGAACTACTTTAGAGATTCTCGATTAGTCCTTACGCTTGAAAAAAAGAAGGAAATGAAAATTCTGTTTCAGGAAAGAGATAAGATTTTTTTCTTCATTGTCTAGATTGCATCCACGAGATGTATTCGTTTGTTGAACTAAAAGTCCTGTCCATATAGTCGGAGAAAACTCTGCACACTCTAACATCATTTCCCATACCAGGCTTCCAATAATTCAACCAATTGTTGATCTCTTTTTCGATGCTGTTAAACATGATATTTCCGAAAAAATTGCGACTATAATAGTGTCCTGCCGGATCGAAAATTACGAGTTTGCCACCGCTAACCAAAATTTGCACTGCTACATGGCCTGATTTGTTACTTTCTATACAAATCGCCTCTGCTTTATAACGCATTCCATTGTAACACCTGATCATCGAGCAGAGGAGAATTGCCTGGTCTTCACAATCACCTGACTTTAACAACAAAGTTTCGTTTGGGAATTGCCACATTTCTTTTCTGAAAGTCAACGCATCCTGAGGTTCATTAGGAAGCAAAGGATATAGGCCATCATATCTGTATTCTATATTGTTGCATACCCGCAGATATAGTTCCTTGATGTCATCCCAGTATTCATCCCAATTAGAATCGTCGCTCCATCCTCCTGTGATATTGAAAACTGTATCCTGCACTAACCGATCGGTAGGTGTGATGAAAGACTCAATATCCATGTGATTACATCGGTGGTTCACTTTATCAACAAGACTGAGATAGGCTTTCACATGGTCTGAGTAACTTGCTTCGAGAACTGCTATTTCATATTCTAATAATTGAATTTGTTCGATTAGTCCAGTCTTCTCATTTTGCAACTGGCTGATCTGTGCTTGCAATGACTCTTTCTGGCTCTGCAACGTCTTGATTTGGTTATTGAGCTGCTTAACTCTTGCTTCCAATGTTACAATTACGTCAGCGGACTCATTTAAGTCATCGCGAAGCTCAGAGATTTGGCCATTCAGGTCTTCGATAACTGCTCCCTTTTCGCCTAACATTTTCAAATGAGCTACGGTAGTAGTAGCAAGAGCCGCCGAAAGGACTATGCAAGCGATTCCAAGAGCGATAAAAACATTTCTGGCCTCAGATTTCTTTTCAAACATATCCCCCACCTGGCTGAAGGTGATGTATAGCTTTATACGAGATAAATATTTTTCTCAATTCAATGATAGTTAGAGTATTTCCTCGACCGCCTTCCCCTGCAATCATTGCATAAAGCGACTGCTTGGAAGCCGCGGTGTGATAATTTCAAAAACTGGCATGATTGACACACTCATGGAATCTGGTTTGTTTATCTTT
>JAWCLO010000014.1:0-10185 GCA_038850735.1 Methanomassiliicoccales archaeon | reverse complement strand
AGATTGAGAAATTGATCTTTGTAATCGCAAAGAATCTTGTTTCAATACTTCGAGCTTCTGGACCCCTAAATAATTATGATATTCCATGATCAGGAAAAAATTTAATTGAATTGAGACATCTGTTTGATTATTCATTATGATTGAATGGGAATCGGATCCCCTACAGACATATCTTTGCAAGAAATTATCAACTGCAATGATCGATCCATCACTCCTTGTTCACAGGCATTTTTGGTTAGCTATAGAAGAGCTCCATAGTCAATACCCTAGTCGAGGACGTTTTCTTGTTCCATACGGCATCATGGGCATACTCGATCGCGATCTTTCTCGTTACTATGCTGGCTCGCTGGGAAGTGCGCATAGGTTAAATGCAGAAGAAATCGTAAGGAAGTGTTATGAATTTGACAAATATCTTGACTTTTTTTCGTGGAAAGACTATCGCGACTTGAAAGACAAAGAATTTCTTCAATTTTTCGAGCCAGTGAGGAATGAGTTGCAGCGATCTAAATTACCACGTTCGATTCAAGAGATATTGCTGGATGAATTGGTGTTTATGGCGACAAAGTCAGCGATACTTTCTAGGTTAAGAAAGACGTTTCCGGTGCTGCTTAGAAAATTTAGAATTCCACTGATCGATTTAACTGAACTTGTCCCACTGGAATGGAAACTCAAGGTGAAAGGAATCAAGAAGATTGTCCAGATTTTAACCTATATAGCTACGTTGGATCAGGTCGAAATTCGCCTCGGATCTTTCATTGGTCCCGCTGAAACTGTTTACTCTGGGGTTGTTATCTTTCTAATCGATCCCTAACTCAGATATACTCCAATGATGAATTCACATCACAGGAAACTCACGCGTATTTTGAAAGCTACAGAAATGACGGCTGAGTAATTTGTTACAGGAGGAGTTGAGAAAAAAACAGTCTTAGCATCGCACCTAAATTTTTATCAAATCATTCTAGACCGCCGTACTCAGACATTGCCACCATTCTTCATGCGATTGCCAAAAACTTCGGTATTCAAAATCGATATTTGAAGGGTAATTATACTTTCACATCTCTCAGAAAAAGAATTATATCCTCTGAACCGGAATTTAGATATTTACCATATTAATAGGAAATGATTGTTTGCAAAAGGGGGTTTATCATTGGACGTCTTTGATGCAGTGCTGGTCGCCGTATATGCTGCTGGCGGGAATATTACTGGGAGGACAGCAATCCAGAAAATGCTTTATTTTGCAAAGGAGCGCGGTTTGGTGAAGACCACATACATACCACATTACTATGGTCCGTACAGCGCCGAGGTCGCAGATGTCGTACAGGAACTGGTCTGCATGGGCTTTCTGCATGAAGAAGTCGAGGCGGACGAGAATGCCGACCCCTTCTTGCCTGAGGGATGGAGACGTTACGCTTACAGGCTGACTCCCGATGCTGAAAAGGTCATAGAGGAGATAAGGGATGAAAACGGGGGAGAGTTTGACAAGCTCTCGATGCTCGTTAAGTCATGGAAGAATTGCGCGGGACTAAATGCGAAAATATTGTCGTGTGCTGCGAAGGTGCACTACATTTGTTCCAAGAAAAAGAAGAGTGTGACAGCCGAGGATATAATGGAAGAGGCTAGGTATTTCGGGTGGGAACTCTCGCAAGACCAGGTTCATAAGGCTGTCAAACTGCTGGAAAGCATCAGCTCGCAGTCAGGGTAGGTAGCTTTGCCGCTCGAGTTCGAGAAGTTCATCAGGGATCCCTTGTATGGGTTCATAGGCCTCACCAAAAAGGAGATAGAACTGCTGGAAACGCGTGCGGTCCAGAGGCTGAGGCGGATAAAGCAGCTGGGTAATACCCACCTGGTTTACCCGAGTGCATGCCACACCCGGTTCGAGCACTCACTAGGAGTGCTCCACGTCGCGACTAGGATGGCAAAGGCGGTGCAGCTGGACGATGAAGAAATAGAAATAGTTAGGTACGCGGGGATACTCCACGATGTCGGACACGGGCCTTTGTCTCACAACTTCGAGTCTGTTATAAGGGCGGCAACCGACGGTAAGGGAGTCGACCACGAAACGATCACGAGAAAGATAATCACTGAAGATGGGGAAATCAATAGTGTCTTGGGGGACAGGGTCGAGAGCGTACTCTCACTATTCGATGAAAACACAGAGACTGCGGCCAGGTGCATTATATCGAGCAACATAGACGCGGACAGGCTGGACTACCTTATGAGGGACTCCTACCACATAGGTGTGGCCTATGGTATCTTCGACATCGAGAGGATCCTGCACACCCTATCAAAGGAAGATTTTCGCGACAAGTCCTATATCGTTGTCTCGAAAAAAGGGATGGATGCCCTTGAGGGGTTCCTACTGGCGAGGCACCTAATGCACACACAAGTCTACAACCACCACGTCAGGTTGATTTCTGATGAGATGCTGATCCGTGGTGTCCAGACTGCATTAAGAGATCACATTTTGGACAACAGGTATTTTGATGTCGAAGGAAAGAACTTCGTCGACTCTTTACTCGAGCTTGATGATGATTCTTTTTTTAGTCTATTGAAATCGGACCAGTCCAGCAAAACATATGATATGGTGCATAGGATTGAAAGGAGGAAGCTGCTGAAGAGGTCTTTCGAAGCTGATCTTGAGTCGCCGCTGCTCGATCCCCTGAAAAAAAGGGAGTTGAGGAGTATGTCCCGCGCGAGGCTGAAATCGCTCGAAGAGGACCTTGCTGATGAGTCAGGATGTGACCAGGACTTCATTATAGCGTGCGTGCAGGAAATAAAGGAGACGCTTTATTCACCTTCAAGCGATAAAAAATCACCAATACTGATAAAGGAAAAGGACGGGAGGATTTCTGATTTTGATGAGAGGTATTGTGTCTTCAAGAGAGTGGACCCGCTGCGCAATTTCTATGTGTTCTGCCCTGCTGAGTTCGTAGAACAGGTCAGGTCGGCTGCTGAGCGAAAGTTGGAAATCCAAAACGGTCGGACTGTGAGATCCAGCTAGGACTCATAGACCGCCGAAATCGCATAGGAATTCGACCGCCAGACACAGATAGCTCACAGTATCTTCGATCGTCAAATCGGGGGAACGGAGAGCTCATCTCCTAAATCCGATTTCTTGAAGAAACGTACTTCCCCAATCACATATCCATGCCTTCCCCGCGGAACAACAGGGGCTGTTCTTGCCATGGATGGAATTCTTTGTTTCTCATAGGATGTTCTCGTCGTAAGTTCTAGCTAGATCGCAGAAAACTTGACTCTAATTGGCGGGTAAGGCGGAATTTCATGCGAGTTTTGAATCAATAAGCCGATCTTGTCGCAGGTCATGCCACGGCAGGATGCCTCTCTGCATCAAACCACGAGCATCCCTGTAATCAAAGCGTCTACGACGACCGATGTGGCCACCCCTATCCACACCATCGATACGAAGTAGACTACCGCACCCGCCAGGTGTCCACCTTTTAGGATTACAAGGATCACCGAGGAGACCGCTGCATGGACCACGATCACCGCATAGACCATCATCGTGAGGTCTGCGACGGCGAACTTAGCTTCGTAGATCGCGCTGAGGATGCCGAAGCTCATGATATCAGCGTCGGGGGGGATGAGAGAGGATATCATATTCCCCATGTATTCCAGGATGCCTACTGTCGAGAAAAGCGTGAACGACACGGCAACCATGATGCCGTATAGGATTCCAACATAATTTCCGGCAAGTATCAGCCTCTTCTTCCTTACTGCGAGGATCCTTGACATGTTGTTGCTTATGAAGAGGCTAGTCGGTTCGGGTCTCGCGCCGTTTATCGTAGAGTGGATGTACATCTCGCCGAACTTCTTGATGAGGTTGCTGTTTGCTTCTGAGGCAAAGTGGCGCCACGAGTCCATCGTGCTTATCCTCATCGAGAGTCTCCGCTCGAGGTTTCTCACGAACTCCGTCAGGGGGCCGAACTTGTGGAGTGCGAGCTTCTTCACGCTCTCTGTCATCGTCTGTCCCGTTACATCGCCAGACCTCCCGAGCGCTCGCAGGAAGGCGCCGTAAATGTTGTCCCGCCTCTCGATCTTCCTCTCTTCCTTCATGATGAGCATCCCAGGGATTAATAAGGGAAGGAATATGCTGGAGATATACAAGGGTATGGGTATTGGTATGATAGAGAGGAACAAAGCGAGAAACACGACGCAGGCCACTGCAATGACTATGGAGGCGATGAGCATCCTGTCTGCGTCAGTCATGAACCCCTCCTTCCACTTCAGCGACCACTGGTACCATATCGTATCCTTCGGCACCCTCATGTACATGAGGAGAAGGAAAAGCAGCTCAACCGAGGCAAATATGGCTATGATCGACATGACGAGCAGCTTTATGTTTTGAGGCGCGAGGAGCGGCACGATCGATATGAACACGGCGATGAAGACGAGGGAAATCACGATGGATGTGAATATCTCCTTCAGGAAATCCATGTCCTTGATAGCGGCCTCGCACTTGAGCGTGTATTCGTCCATTATGACGTCCTGCTCGTTTTTCAGGAACCGTTCCAGCCTTTCGCCCACATCGATGGCGTGCGACAGCCTCGAGAAAAAGTCGGCCTCAAGGTGGCTTGCCGAACGGGCTGCGATGAACCTGCACGCCTCCGCTACGGGCATGTGGTAGTCCTTGACAAGCCTATATATCTTTCCTGAGTCTTTCGCCAGCTGCCCATACTCCCTACAAGTAGAGAGCATGTGGAAGAGCTTTTCGGGCTGCATATCCGAAGTCGAAAGCGCTGCCATGCGCGTCACAAACAGGGGCATGAGGTGCTCGATCTCCTTCCTTTTCCTCCCCACGAGCAGCAGTGGGAGAGCGGCAACGGCGGTAATGGCTATAATCGGGACGAGATAGACTGCCAATGCCATCGATGCGAGCATCTCGCCAAAAGTCACAAGGATTAGCGTCGGCAGCACGATCCCAAAGACGACAAGGGATGCGAATACCATCAGGATGTATGTTGAAAACCTCATCTCGATCTGCGAAAAGATGCTTGGTTTCCTCTCTCCTCCGCTCATGGAACCACCTTAGACCGCGAACTGGAGACCGGCCATGCCGCTCTCTGCATACTGCCTCAACACGCCGCAGACATCGCCGTAGCTCATGATCCCGTGGTTTATCATCGAATCGATGATCTTTGCCCTCTTCATGAGCTCTCTGTAGATTTCCTTCCTGTCGACATATCCCCTCTGAAAAGCGATCTTCTCCTCGAGAATGTACGAATTATTCATACCCCTGAAGACGATTCTGTCCGTCCTCGGATCCCATTTGAACACGTTCCTCGTCAGCACACCTCCGTGCTCAGCGCTGTACGTGATAAATTCCTCCACCGCGGTTACCCTCCGCACTATGCGGCCGTTTAAGTTGACTGCAGACTGCAGCAGCAGGACGTTGAGGTTATCGATGAATGTGATAGGCACCCGTATGGGATCGCCTGTGAACCTCTGTATGAACTTGGTCGCGGAGGCGGCGTGAAAGGTCGCCATGACTGGTATGCCTGTCTGCATGGCCTGGTAAGCGATCCTCCCCTCTTCTCCTCGGATCTCACCGATGATAATGTAGTCGGGCCTTGACCTGAGCGCAGCTTTCAAGAGGTCGAACATCGTCACGCGCGATTCCTCGGGGCCGGTTTCCCTCGTGACGCACCTCTGCCATGAGGCGTGCGGCGGCCTGATCTCTGGTGTATCTTCAGCCGTATATATCTTCGCACGGTAGTCGATGAACGGGATGATCGCATTGATAGTCGTCGTCTTGCCCGAAGCTGTCTCGCCAGCGACCATCACGTTCATTTTATGCTCAAGGCAGAGCCAAAGGTACGCCGCGAGTTCGGCGGAAAAAGTGCCAAACTTGACAAGCTGCACCGCTGATATCGGCTCCGCACTGAACTTCCTTATGGTAAAGCTCGAACCCCTCGTCGATATATCGCTCGAATAGATGATGTTAATACGAGACCCGTCCGGAAGGGTGCCATCGATGATCGGCCTTGCGGGACTCACAGGCCTACCTATACGCTCACTAAGGGACACGAGATAGTTGTTCAATTCCTCGTCGTCCGTGAACTTTATGTTCGTCTCGAGGGCGTACTGGAAAGCCTTATGAGCAACATGAATCGGGTCCGTGCCAACGGAGTGTATGTCCTCGATGTAGGGATCGAGGATCAGAGGTTCGATCGGCCCGTAGCCAGCGATGTCTCTCCTCAGGAAGTACCATATGCTCTCCTTTTCGAGTGGTGTCAAAACGATCCTTCCCGCGCTCTTCAGCAAGCCAAGAGGTTTTGCGCTCTCGGATACAGATGTCAGGGTGTCATACAGCCTTTTCAGAAGGTCGACCAAATCCTTTTCAGACTGCGGGCTCGGGAATGATGCGGCTTTGTCGAGTATGAGTTCCTTGACCCTCTTGTACTTCTCCCTTTCTCCGCTACCAAGCGATTTTTCGATGCTGATGTAGCGGTTATTAAGCGCGTCGATGTGCACGTAACCCTCGCCTACGCGGTAGACTATGTTCGCCTGCGTTGGATCCTTGGCCGCCTTCGACCTTATTTCCTGCAGCTCGTTGATCGATATTTTCTCGAAGAAGCGGGGGAGAGTGGATGTAGTCTTCCTGAGGAACCGGATGTAGTTAGCCAGGTGCGGGTTTTTCCTTGCCTCCCTCTGTATGTCTCCCTCCATCTAACCCGATACCTCCGTCAGCTCGATGACCAGTCCAGTCTTGTGTTCGATGCGGTAGTATATGATGTCCTGGACCCTCCCGCGTGCCCTTGCAAAGCGCTTGACGTGCATCTGCCGTTGCATGCCACCAGACGAGGTGCTCATCTTGAGCGAAATGAGTATGTCAGATGCCATCCGAATAGGTTCGATCTCCTCATGCCCCTCGTCGACAGTGAGCACCACGGCCTTTCCCGTGCTCACCACTTTTTTCATGAAGGCAATAAAGTCGAACACCCTCGGGCCCATGCTGGAGTTAGAAACAAGCGAAGAAAAGCAGTCCACTATAAGAGCATCCGTGTCGAAGAGGACCGGAGAGCTCATAAATTTATCCAGGAAGTCACCCCTTGCCTTAGTTCGGCCGACGAGCGGGTAGACGGGAAAGTAGCGTAGCTCCCCGCGGAGTAGGTAATCGGCGATCTTGAAGTCAAGCGAGTGCATCTGGTCTATGAACTCCTTGACGGTCATTTCCGTCGACACGAAAGTGACGGTTCTTCCGTTCTCGAGCAGCCCATAGCACAGCCGCTGGCATAAGACGCTCCTGCCTGTCCCCTCTCGCCCCTCGAGCAGCATGAGTGAGCCCGCGGGGATGCCACCTCCCAGCCTGTCGTTGAGTTCGTCGCGTGGTAGCGATATCACGAAAACGCCGGACGGAACGTTGAGCTTCCCCGACTCCATGTCCCAGACCCTCCTCCCCCTAGGTTTTCATTCAACAACGCGCAATCAAGTCCGAAATTCCATCATATCAAAGTTCCCATTATCCAGCACCACCTTTACCCAGTGATCGCCCCCATTGAGCTCTGCTCTCACGGTCAAAGCGAGGATCTTGCCAGGCATCCACCGAGCTCCAGCGACAACCTCTTTTGCTACTGGCTCAGCGTATAACCCGTCTACAAATGCCGTCAGTTTCGACGTCTCGAGCTCCTTGCTCCCGATGTTCAGTACATAAAATGTGACTGTCCCGTTGCCCGTTGGAACTATGCGTGGGTCGTTGACGATCCTTATGCCTGTGTTCATCCTGTCCGCTGCCAAATCCCCCTGCTGTCTTATCGACAGGGCCGTCGAATTGGCGATAGCTATCAACGCACCTGCTATTGCCGTCGCGGCGACTACCGCGGCGACGAAGAATATCACTCTAGAGATTGACTGGTCAGAGGACATGCATCACCCCGCGTAGGCTCGTGCGAATGAGCCAGCGACGACCATGATTTTTGCATTTTCGAGCCTGCATCTCATCCTTATCTCTAAGAACTCAGTAGGTGCCCAAAGCTTTGTACGTGTAGATCCATCAACGTTCATACTCTCCACGAGGTCGTTCGCAATCGTCCCGTTTATGAAGACGAAAACGGAATCGAGGTCAACGACTTCGCTTCCTTTGTTCACGAGTATGATGATTCCTGACCCGTTCACGGAGACTATTTCGATTTGCTGCCTTCCAGAGAGCTCAGCCATCGTAGTAATATTCCTCTGCCCCTCCTCCACATCCTTGTTGAAATCAAGAACCGCACTGAATAGAATGCCGAAGGATATCATCGCAGCAGTGAAAACGATGGCGGCGGATACGGAAAGGCTCAGCCCCACTCAGACCATCCCTGCCCGCTTAAACTCTTTCAGGTAGTAGTCGAGACGCATCACGTCATCAGTGTCAATCCTTCCGCACTCAACCCTCGATATGAATATTTTTTCAAGTTGGAACTCAACCAGCTTCATCATTTGTAACATATATGCGGCATCTTTGAAGTCAATCGTAGGACTCGAGGGCTTGCCTACATTGCCTGCGCCTTCCAAAGACTTCATCCTCCTTTCCACATTTACGGTCGATTCATTCCTACCTTTATTGCACTCATCTCCAGGCATGTTCAAGAGGAACATTTCGACATCGGATTCCGGTCTGACGACCTTGTCGACCGGTTCCAGTTTCTTCGTACCGCCCAGGTCTTTGAAGCTTGTGCCTTCCGAAGGGGATGGGATGATGCTAATTCCCTTCAGGGTGCTGCAGCCTGCCGGCCCGAAATGAGTTTTTGTTTTTTCATTTTCAACCTCTACGAAGGGGTTGTACTCCCTGCTCACGACTTCATAGACCGCCATAAGGTCTTTCACCGTCTCGCTCAACTTGGAGATTTCTTCCTTCAGTTCCTCGATCCCGCTCTTTGAAGACTTCACCGCTCCCTCGAGATTCTTTATCTGGTTAGATACGTCTTTCATCCCGCCTTCGAGAGAATCTACCCTGGATGCTAGGGATTCTTGAACTGCCGACGGTGCTTTTACCGCATCCTCACAGGGGTCCATCTCTAAATCCGCATCGAGATCGTCTTTTTTCTTTTTCGATCTCCCAGCGAAGAGGCTTGCCTGTGAGAGGAAAAAAAAGATTGGGGGAAGAGGTTTCCCTAAGCGACTCATAATTCACGCTCCATATCGGCAGCTTTACCTGAGGATTATGTAATCTGCCCCGTAGGTCTCTGGGGTCGTGAATTCCGTCACCGTCGGCTGCCCGTTCTGCGGCATGATCTTGATCAAGACGTGCGTACCTGGTGCAAGAGCAAGGTCGTCCCCTATCGTGATCTTCATAAGTACGCCAGAAGCGACTCGGCCATATTCCCATGTACCTGGGGGAACGGGCTCGCTGGTGTATGTCGTCTCGCTGACATCGGTATCGTTCTGCAGCTCTCTGACGCTGGATCCGTCAGTGTAGACAATGATGACTTTGCTCATGTCTATCGCAGGGCTGCCTGCTGCCAGCTTAACATACACCGTCAGGGTGTTTATCTCATTGTCGGCTACTTCCCCAATAACGCCCTGGATGATAAAACCAGAAGCGACGTTCGCTATGGCGTCCTCTCCGGTAGACTGGGCTTGTTCACGCACGGTGTTCGCGGTGCTGATCAGGACGGATGCCGCCACTGCCGCGACGAGGATCATGGCGATAAAAATGATCATCGTCCCGACGCCCATCTCACCGCGCTTGTTCTTTTTCATTTTCATAGCTTTAGCTAACATACCTCTCACCACGGTTCATAGTCCCCCGGATAAGGGTGCATCCCATCCACACTTCGCCCTTCTCCGAGCAGCTGGAACTGGATCTTTCCAGTCATTTATCCAGCTTGCGGTATAATTTTTAGAAAATATATTTAAAATTTTGGTGAGCATGCTACTTTTCCGTGATGAATATTTTGTTGCTGACCGTGAGACGACTAGAGAGACGCCGTGCGTCCCTCTCACAAGTCTTTCATATGAAGCGCGATCAAGTTTCAAGCCTCATCCTGTGATGCCATAGCGCAGAGCTATCGCTGATAAAATGGAGAGCAGTCGATAGGCTAACGTAAGTTGTCACACCCTTCTTTTGCGGGTAGTTTTGTCAACAAGTATGGGAGCAAGGGATACGCGGTACAAAATTATTTTGAGTTGTGGATAATCAGATCTTCTCAGATCCTTCTCAAACAAGAGGAGATAGAAAAGCTATGT
>JAWCLO010000013.1 GCA_038850735.1 Methanomassiliicoccales archaeon | reverse complement strand
GATAAAGCCGAAGACAACGGACAACTCTGACATTTTCATCATTGATGAGACACGGCGTATAAAAGATTTCCCAGAAACATAATTCTCATTTCATTTTTATGATGCTTGAAACATAAACCCTTACACGGTTCCGTCATTAAATGATCACGGTTCAAATCTAATCAGGGATTTTGTGATTTTATTCAAACAGATTTAAATAAGAAGACATTGAATTGCAACCACCAATTTAGCACAGTACGGGTGAGCGACCATGAACAGGACCTTCGAAGAAAGAGGTGATCCCTGTGAAGGTCATTCTCTCGTTCCTTTCAAAGAACAGACATGTGCTGTCGCTAGGGATCACCGCTGTCACCATTTCATCATTAGCAGGCCTCATCGCAGGACTAGTACTGGGCGCGATGAGCGACACACTCGCCCTTTTGCCTGGTCTGATGATCCTCATCCCCGCTGCAATCGGAATTAGAGGTGCGATCTTCGGTGCCGTTGGTAGCAGACTAGGAACGGCTTTAAACACAGGAGTTTTCGAACTCTCATTCAACCGCGGATCAATCCTGAGGGATAATTTTGCCATCGCCATGGTGCTGATGACGATCATGTCCATGGCCATGGGTTTGTGCGTCGACTTCATCTCTGATTTTCTTGGAATAAAGAATATTGGGGTCCTAGATTTCGTTTTCATCTCAGTGGTGGCAGGCATCCCCGCAGGTTTTATCCTCATCTTTACGAACATCCTCATAGCTTACCTTGGCTTTAAGAGGAGCTGGGATATTGACAACATCTCTTGCCCCATCATCACTACCGTAGGCGATATAATAACGCTGCCCTTGTTAAACATGGCCGCCATTCTGATGTTGGATATTAAGAAAGCGGGGTGGGGGGAGTTGATCGATATATCATCAATCGTTTTCATGATCGCTACCATCGGCATAGGGGCGAAGTATACACTCACTTCAAGGAGAGAGGTCAAAAGAGCGATCCATGAAAGCTTCCCCATCCTCTTCCTCTGCATGCTCCTCTTTATCCTCGCTGGAACGGTCATAGAGCAGCGCCTCGAGTACCTGATAACATTTCCAGCACTATTAGTCTTCATTCCTCCCTTTCTCGATACTGGAGGGAATCTCGGCGGCATACTGAGTTCAAGATTGGCGTCGAAACTACACATGGGACTCATTGAGCAGAGGATGGTACCTAATCGCCTCGTCCTGGAGGACTTTGCTTCCATTTACCTCATTTCCCTGTGGGTTTACCCCCTCCTCGGCTTCTCAATTCACTGCATCTCCCCATCCATAGGTCTTGAGTCTCCCGGTGCGTTAGCGATGGTGATCATTGCGACCTTTTCAGGCCTCCTCATCATAAGCATTCTTAACATCATTGCCTATTTCACAGCGATCTATTCATATAAATTGAACCTTGATCCAGACAATTTCGGAGTGCCCATCACAACTGCCGTGGTCGATCTCTGTGGTGCTGTGGTACTGACAGTCGTAATAAATTTTACATTAGGATAGTGCTTCCTCGCATATTGCATGTGATCTAATAACGATCAGATGCCCTATACCAATGATTCACATTTTTTCAATTATTTACACACATTTACACATTCATACATAAAATAATATGAAAATGGAAAAATATTTATTATCGCAATCCATTTTGGCATTGATGAATTGGAAAATGCGGAAAATCGTCAAGATGATGATGAGAAAAAGCAGGACAGCGCAGATCAACGACCTTATCGATCTCTATATCCATCCTTTGATGAGGAAAAATCCAAACTACAAGCTCATTGATTTCATATTGCATGCAATGAACGAAGGAGATCTGGAGAAGTCCGTGAAGAAATTTATGAGATATAACAAAATTGCTTCCCGAAAAAGAAATAGGTAAAAGGGGAAAATGGTAATCCACCGGATTTCAAAGATTCTTCGAGATTCTTCGTTCTAGGATTGATTCATACGATTTTTTAAAGGCGGTTTACATTACCAATGGCTAGCTGCTTTCAACTCTTCCTTTTTTTACTATTTACAATTTTTATTTTGCATTTTACGTGCTTGATGATTTTCTACAATGATTGTAAAGACGCTACTCCATTTTGAAAAAAAAAGTGAGTGAATATAATAGTTCGTAATTTGTTTTTCTCAGATTAGATTATATATTTGTTCGTCATCACTTAGTTGTGACGAACTATGAAGTTAAAAGAACTCTTAATAGAGATAGATAAAAGCTGCAACGATATACCCTTTACCTCGGATTATTTGGCAATAAAGCTCTCCCGTCCTACAAAAGAGATATCGAACAGCCTCGGAAGACTTTATAGACTGGGATATTTAAAGAGACAGAAGATCAAAAGGGAATGCTTTGTGAGGAAGAAGGGGCTGTGCAAGAGGGGTTACTGTTATGAATACCAGTTGAGTAAGAAGGGGAAAGAGTACCTCAGGTGGTTGGCCATTGATAAGCCTTCAAAAGATATGATATTCATAGAGTTAATCAACGCACTTCGATCCAGGCTTCCTGATCATCAGGCTAAAATTTTGGAGGCTTCAGTATGGGCCGAAGTAACCGACAAATCCAAGAAGCTAGTGGGTGCTGGAAAACCTCAAGATATCGGAACTGGGGGTGCAATCGCACTGCTGTCTTTATGCATTTTGTTGGTAAATGAAAATGAAATGCTCCGAAAGGAGAATAGAGAGCTCAAGGATTTTGTAGAATACCTCTGCAGGGAGCTTGGCTTCTATATTGGTAAAGATGCTATATCTCAGCAGCAAACGCGCTCGACCATAATCGATTACAATGATATTATAGCTTCTGTTTCGGATTTGCTAAATGATTTCTCAGTTACAAGAAACGATATCGCTAACAGCATTGTTGTCAAGTTAGTTGAGCTTTTGGCAATTTCCAGGAATAAATGCGATTTGATGTTGTTATTACTTGCGAAATACGTACCCAGAGACGAACTAGTCAAGTTTTTTGAATTTATACATGATTATGAAAACAAAGCATTACAAATGATGAAATAAATTCAGTGCCAGCTTTGCCATATAATAGAAGTGCGAAAATCAGATAGAGCACGAGTTTTAAATGTTGAGGTAAAATGGAAACTATGAGAACCTCAAAAACAACGGTCTGCTAGCTGATTATTTAATGCATTGGAATTATAAGACTCAAAATTCAAAAAGACACGAAACCCATAGGAAATTGCTATCTAGAATTCTGAATGAATATACGCATTTTATATCCAATTCATGAAGATGCAACGGACAGTACTTTTTCCAAGCACATCGATCTTGCAGATAGGTGTTCTAAAGAATGAACATCCGATCCCCTAACGAGCTGAACCTCGTATTCCCTGATGAGAGGGATCCATTCAATTGAAGGAACAGCATATTTTTCATTCACCTCTAGCAACATTTCCCTTTCCTTCATGAGGGAAAAGATTGATCTCAAATAGTTTTCTTCCAACGGAAATATCTGGCCATTTACAAGACCAGGATGCCCCCAACAGTCGAAAAGACGGTTCTTTATCGCGTTCATGAGAGCATCAAGGTAGAGATCTTTATCCTCTGGAAAAGAATGAAATGCAAAAATGTTATAATCGCCCTTTTCAAGATATCCTTTATCGGCATTTGGCTCGCCGTCTTCCAAAATCTTTACTTCAAATCCGCAGAGAATTATCACATCTGGAAATTCATTTCTGCATGCATAAACGCTTTCGATGAATTGGTGAGGATCATATGATGGCACATTACGAATGTGTTCCGTAAAAGCAATAAGGGGTATGCCAAGTTCTCTAGCCCGAAGACAAATGTCGTCGATTGAACATAACCCATCAGTAAGATTCGTATGGATATGCCATTCTCCGCTGAGCAGATACTTGGAATACCTTTGCCAGTATCTCATATAATCTCCATCAATTTACCATCGTAAATAGAGAGTCCACCCCAATATCTTACGAATTCCATGCCCCATTTGATTTCCATAGGGGGGATTTCTCCGGATAGAATATTTTTGACGGAGGCATAAATGAGGTTGGCACCTGCCAATGTGGACATCACCATCGTTCCTTGAACACGCGGATTGCATTCGAGTAACTTTGGAATGCCATCACCGCCCATTTTGAATTGAAAACCGAAAATCCACTCCATGTTGATCTCATTCGCAAGGCGAGTAGTATAATCGATAATTTCGTCGTTCTTTTCAATAACCCCACTGAATGTTATGCCGTTTTTCATAACCCTTCTTTTCCTCGGAATTGCTATCGTCTTTGTATTGGCTGGAGAACGAAAAACATCAACCGTGTATTCATCGCCTGGCAGATATTCCATAACCAACAATGAAGGGAATTCATCGCCAAGTATCTTATGTAAGAAGTCCATTTTAGAAAAAAATTGTAGTTGGTTTCTCGTTATAGAAAAGATCTTTCATATCAATTCGCTCGTCAATGATTCTGAGACCTCTGATACCACTAGATACTGGCGGCTTTATAACAACTCTTGATTCTGGCCAACCTAGATACTTCGCATAGTCCACTAGATCCCTGAAATTGTTTACTAATTTGTGCTGAGGAACAGGTACTCCAATTCGATTTGCCAAGTCCATAAGTTTGAATTTTTCAGTATTAGTTTTTTTCTGAAAAAGATATCTGGGATCATTTTTCTTGATCATACTTCTTATTCTGAATCAATGACACAATGGCTGTTCTCCCATTATTATGTCGCAGACTGCTACGACTCTTACGACCATCCTCACACCATAAGGCTGAAGGAATTGAATGTGACTATAAAAAATTTTTTAATATTTTCCTTTCTAGGCATATTACATTGCTTCCTAGCATTAAAATGAGCTCCTCTGCCTGAAAAGCTCACTACCAGAATAAAATTCAGAGCTCCTGGACGAAAATTTTGAATATTCAAGCTGTTTATATTTTTGTGAAATTATCAAATCTCTATTTCTTATTTAGGCGGTTTTAGGGAAGATTTTTTCAAGAAATAGAGACTCTAAATTGGAAGCACTCAAATCCGGATAGGATGAATGCCGATTTACTCTGCGATCATTTTTTTGATAACTTCTCGCTGAGACCGCCTTCGAGATCTAAGTAATTGGCCCTCCAAATTTTGGAAGTTGATGCCAGATACAAATCATCAAGCGCAATTGTGTGATTATTCACATCTAATTTTGCCGACAAAATATAAGGTTCCCAACCAAACGAAGGTAAATATTTTGCAAATTTTGCAGGTCTTAATGCGCCTATGATTCCATCATATCCGATACCAGGTGGGAAATGAAATGCGCAAATCAATACTTTCTTCAAGTCTGATCCTCTCCAGTCATCGTCAATTCATAAATCTCCTAACAGTGAAATTAGTTATTTGACAGTAATTCCATCCCCAAGGAGCTCCACATAATTCATTAAGAATTTCCCTACCGAGAATTTCTCCCTCACAATCTGTTGTATCTTGCAAGCATCAAAATTAGACTCTTGGAAATTTTGCAAAATGTTGATCAAGTCTTCTGGCTTTGTGTACAAGAGCTTCTCATCGATTTGTGATACAATCTCAGATAATCCTCCGAAATTTCGTGCTATCACAGGAATGCCGTGACTCATTGCCTCCAATACTACCAACGGGCAATTTTCATACCACTGAGAGGGGACGATCACAGCCTCTGCACATTGGTATAAAGTGCTCAAAGTATTCCTATCAACCCAACCTATAAAATGTATTTTTTCGTAATGATTTTTTTTGATTAAATCCACGATTCTAGATTGCATGGATCCTTTTCCCACAATGATCAAGTCATTTTCTATCAAGTCTTTGTACTTCAAAAAGAGATTAACCAACTCGAGAATTCCTTTGTGTTTCTCCAATGCCCCTACATACAAAAAATACGAATTTTTCCGATTTATTTTTTCCGGATAGCAGTCCCCAATTGGTTCCTCAACAAAATTATATATTACTTCTATGCGCATCCAATCTAAACCAATTTCATGAAGCTTTTCTTGAAGTTTTCCTTTCATGAATTTGCTGGGTGCAATGATGACATCGATTCCTTTTAAGATCTTACTTTCATTCTTGAGAAATCTCCATAGCTGTGGAGGCCTCTGATGAAGCATTAAACAAAATTGGCAGGCCAATCCTATGTTGCATCTACATGGCTTCATTCCAAAAAACAGGAGATCGGAGCGTGGACAAATGAGCCAATAATCGTGAGCGGTGTACAGGGTTTTATCTGCCTTTAGAGACAATATAACAGGACCAAACCCAGCAATGTTATGGTGATGGATTATATCTGGACGGATATCCTTTACTATTTGTGTCATACGGGTATCGATTTGTCTTGATTTTCCGAGACAATAATTTTTGACGAGCGTTAAAACATTATACGGGGTTTTTATCGGGTAAGTTCTAACCAGATCATCATTTTCTGAGTTGTTGACTTTTATTTCATTCATGTTCCGAGCCTTCAGCAAAAAAGAATCGAGGAGGTGAACTATATGGACCTCGTGGCCCCTCTTTGCCAAGTTTTTTGATAGAAGTTCAACATGCACGGCATCCCCACCGATATGGTATGGCGGATAGAATGTGGTAATCATCAAGAACCTTAGCGACTCCATGTATTTAGTAACCGTGTAAAAATTTAAAGCATTTTGCTTTGAAGTTGAAGTTCATAATTTTAGAATCAAACATAAAAGCAGTGTTTATCATACGAATTCCCCATTCTTTAGATGATTTAGCATTCAATCACAAATTAGGTATTCAATCGTAATCCTTTTAATTTCCCCCGATCATTTCCTCGCCGAAAATCGATGCTAGAGACTTTTTTGCATATCATTGCAAAAATTTTCAAACCCCCCTATGGCAAAAAAATATCTCTCATCATTCTCTTGATCCTTGTCCTGACTACTATACTTTTCTTGATTACTAACAATCTTTTGCTTGCAATCACATCTTTTTGCTTGATAATTTCGACATGCGTGTATTTAACTGGTTTCTGCAACTTCAGGATGAAGATTGAAAACAAGGTGTCATCAGCACCGGTCCTCAAGTTATTAGATATTTCATTTTTTATTTCCTTTTTTTCTTCGACCACAGTGTATCTCGAAGCACCAATATATTCCAGAGGCTTCCTTTACTATTTCCTGATTTCACTCTGTGCTGGTTTAATAGCTGCAAAAATCGTATCAGGTTATCCGCTTCTTAAATCGAGAATCATTTTCATACTTGTGCAAATATTGCTACTGGGTTTGAATGTTATTATTACAGAGGTGCAATTATATCCATCTCTAATAGGTATCGACCCATATTACCATTCATACTTTGTTACAAAATTGCTCAGAACGGGATACATTCCTCAATTTCAATACTCTGATGTGCCTGTATTTCATGTGGCAGTAAGCTCTAGCATGTTAATAACTGGTACAGACTATAAATTGAGTTCTCTGGTTTCTATCGGCATAATTCAATATGTTTGTGATGTAACACTTGTCTATCTAATCGGTAAGAAGTGTTGCAATGTTCGCACTGGACTGTTGGGCTCACTAATTGTGTCAGTGATGGACTCTCACATTCTTTTCTGCTATTGGCCGATACCTAATTCTTTTGGATTCACATTATCTTTCTTTACCTTTTATCTTATCCTTTGCAGAAAACCACGTTTTCTTTACCTTTCTCTCTTGATAATCATAACACTCACACTTACACACCCATTGGCGTCCGTTCTTACAATACTATTTGCCATTATATCGATTATTGCTAAAAAACTAGAATATTTTAATAGCACTAGAGTAAATAAAAAGAGATCCACGGGAACGTCCTTAATCGGTTATTCCACTGTTGTTCCTGTTTCATATTGGATGTATGTTTCTCATGGAAATTTTGCAAGTTTTGCACATATTATATCGAACATATTGAGTCTTGAAATCTCTATTTCCCCTCGTGCAATAATTTCGAGCATGCTTAACGTCCCCCTTGGGGAGCAGTTACTAAACGCTTCGCCATTGATCATTTTCTTGTGTATTTCTCTTGTCGGCATGTTGCATTTCGCAAATGAATTCTCGAAATATGAACAAAATTTTGTACTGATTGCTGGCTTATTAATGCTTCTTGTCTTTGGATTTTCCTTCTTCAGTATCATATTCCCGTTGGAACATCGATGGCTCGTTGTTTCTCAACTGGTTCTTTGCATTCCATTCTCTTTTGCGATTATTACTCTTTCGAGGAAGAAATCTCCCGTTACGGCGATCGTCGTGGCATTGATTGCATTTATGATGATAACAAACCCACAAGGTTCTATGGAAGACAATATTTATTCGCCAAATACTAAGGTAACTTATTCTTTTACTGAAGCTGAAATCATTGCAATTAAAGCAAGTGAATTAATGATCCAAGGAAAAATTGGATCAGATGAATTGTATTCATATTACGCCAAAATGGTAGAGGAAAATAGCAATTTTCTATCGATTTCGCAGATGTTAGAGATCGGCAAATTCGAAAATAAAGTCAATTTTCTTCTGATCAGAAGATATATTAGTGAGTATCCGTGCAGGGTAAATTCCGTTGTTAAGAAATTGAATTATGATGTCGACCAAGTATTAATTTCATTGGGTTCAAATAAGATTTATTCGTGCCAAACCGTCAACGCTTACTTAAGATGATGGGATAGAGCAAAGTATTTCGGTCTTGAATTTGGATTCAATTTCGTATTTCTCAACAATGGAATTGTAGGGCATCAGAAATTAGACGATGACTATCATAAAATGCCCTCCTCGTTCCTTTTCATCAATGGGCATGTTCCATTCCATGAAGCATGATGTTAAGCATGCATTTGACATAGTATCTCATTCCGAGGCTCAGATCTTCAACATGGTTTATTACCCAGATTACATTTTGCAATAGCCACTTTGGATTTAGATAAAATCTAATGTACGCGTTTTTCCTTAGTCTCTCAAGCTCATTCTGAGAAAGCTGACTAGTTCTCAAAATGGCTTTATGCTGGTAGAGTTGAGTCCACGATACATCGTCGTCAAGCATATTCGTCTTCCTAGCATATTCGTAAAGATCCGTTCCAGGATACGGGACTGCGACATTGAATTGCGCACCATGTGGGAGTGTAGATCTGATAAATATCATAGTCTCATTGATCGATTCGTAATTTTCGCCCGGAAGACCAAAAATAAAGCTTGCAAAAACCTTCAAACCAGCTCTTTTTGCCATATTGATCGCTCTAACTGCATCATCAACTCTTGTGCCCTTATTAACTGCATCAAGTATTCTTTGACTTCCGCTTTCTATCCCGAAAGATATCCCCCTGCATCCACCCTCTCTCATAATTCTGAGAATATCTTCATCTACCAGATTAACTCGTGTATTACAATACCATCTTAGATTAGGCATCTTCTGAGCTATCTCATTACAAATTTCCATGAGCCTTGGCTTGCTGATTGTAAAAGTCTCATCAAAAAAGGAAACTGTTCTCACGTTATAATTAATATATAAATGCTCGAGTTCTCTAATGATATTTTCAACGGACCTCATTTTATGCCTCGTCCTTGCAACAGTACAAAAAGCACATTGAAATGGGCATCCCTTACTACTGTACATTATCATGTAATTGCCATTTATTGGGGCATTCGGTCTATAATGCCTCAAATCAGGCAACAAATCATATGCAGGCATAGGCCAATCAAGGATTACTTTGCCAGATACTCGATGCGGATAGAATACGATATCACCTCTTTCACGGTAATAGACGCCTACGAGTCCACTAAGATGGCTTTCTGAAATACCGCATACAACATCGGATATCAATTCATCCCAATCGATTGGAAGGTAATAATCGAGGAAAGGAGCCTTCTTCATCACTTCTTTTCCCAGCTTGTGAAGTGTAAGGCATATACCAATTGTCATAATATTCGGATTCCGCCGTTTTGATAACTCTGCAATTCTCATGTCCCAATCGAAGGTTGTTGGCGTAAATCTGAATATGAGGATATCAAAGTGAGAGAAATTAACAAGTTCGTCGATTTGATCATATGAAAGACCAACACCATTTGCATCAATGAAATGAATATGGTGACCGTTATTCCTCAGTATGGATGCGATAGTTATCAGTGAATACGGAGGGATTATCGCATATCTGTCAGTAATTTCACAGCGATCTTCCCTGATAACGGATATTCTGTGTTCCAATCTCGGAGGATTTAATATTAGAATGTTCAATGCTTGATCACCTCCTCATAGTATGCTAGAGTTCTCATTGCAGCGTCCTTCCAAGAAAAAGATCTTTTCACCTTCCTTCTTGCCATTTGACCAAGATACCGCATGTAATTGGAATCTTCGATAAGAGTAACTACAGCATCTGCCAATGCACTTGGATCATTTGCAATAAGAATCCCATCTTCACGATTCTTAACAATCTCGGGGATTCCACCAACCCTTGTAGCTATTATCGCCAGCTCCGATGCCATCGCTTCGAGCAAGCTTAACGGACAATTCTCATGGTATGAGGGGAGTACAAATACATCGCATATTGAATACAAATATGGTTTAAGACTATGTGGTACGTAACCTAAATAACGAATATAATTAGGATACTTGTTCAATATGTCTTGATCTGTCAGCTTCAAATGACCCGTACCTGCGATTATGAATTCTGCATCCACTCTGCTCAATATTAAAGGTATACTTTTCAAAAAAATATCGAAACCTTTAATTCCAGTCAACCTCGATAAAAATAAAATCTTTGGCACATCTTCCTGAACAATATCTGGAAAATAATTTCTTGCTTCGCCTGCCTTCGATCTATTATACACCTCTGCATCCACTCCGTTGTAAATGACCTTGATATTAGTGGAGTCAATACCAAAATTTCGGTGCAGCAAACCTGCATAATACCTTGAAACCGTGATGAAATGATTCCTTCGATGATAATAGATCCGTTCAAGAAACCTCAGAAAGGGGTCAAAGGCAAATGTCAACCGCTCTGAGACACCAATATAAGAAAATTCGATTTCGGCAGTCTTCAATGCGTCAATTTGGCTATGAATTGTTGTATGGACAGTAGTTACTATAGGTCCAGAAAATTCTCGATTATTCAAAAAAAAATCCGGCATCGAACTTTGAGAATGAATTATGTCTGGCTGAAAATCTGCAATAATCTTATGAAGACTTCTCGCACACGCTAATTGAAATCTTAGATTGTAAAAGAAGGTGTCCTTTGCGTATGAGAGATGTAAAATCTTTATATTGGGCGGAATTTGCTCGGCTATAAGCTCAGTCGGAGGTTGATAGTTGCCACTCCAGCTCCTGAAGGGGGTTACTACAAGTACTTCGCAGTCTTTTGGAAAATTTTTCGTGATTTCATAGGCATATGTGCCAATTCCGCCCCACAATGGGATGAATTCGGTCGTTAAGAAGAGGACCCTCATAACATTTCCCTAATCCGCAAATTCACCAACTAATGCTAGGCGAAAATGTTTGCAAGGTAGAAAAAAGTATCTTGATGTCTTGTTGATTTTGATTGTTCCAGGTATGTATAAGTTCTATTTATTCAAATAGAAAACAATAACCAAGGCAAATTATTTTTCGCAATGTCGATTTTCAACTTGCATTTTTTCCTTTTTTTATCAAATCGATATGGGATTTGTCTGCCACATACACCTATGTGTCAATCACACTTACTCCTTTACTGTACTTGAGATACATTACAATGATATTGATGAAACACCTAGTATCCAACCAATAATTAGGATAGGTGCGAATAAGATTATATTGAATAGCATTCCGACTCCCAAAGCCCAAAATTCCCCCGGAGGTTAGAAGCACAAGTATTGAAGCTTGCAGAACGTAACAAATTCGTTACTTGCTAGCAATAAGACACCCTTTTCGTGAGTGCAGCCATCAATCTCGTAAAGATCTTCAAACCCTGACAAAATAACCCCTTACGCACATATGCCATCTGCTATCTGAAATGCGATGACATCTTCTTGATCCCCATGCTTCTCCTTAAGAAATTACATATGATTAGGATGTGCATCAACCTTAATAAGAACTAAAATTCACACCCGCCAAATCTACTCAGTGATCTGAAACCAACCTTGGAATCTATAGCTTGTTTCACATAATATACATCATAAATCATGGTTCTAATGCTAGACTCTTTAGGAGACTTGTGCCTTCTTGCATTTGATAAAAAGATAAATGGCTTCTCTCCTAGCAACTTCTTCGTTTCACAAATCATGTCCTCTCAATCGAAATCTACGATAATAGCCTCCAATTCAAGAAGATTTGTGATTCTATTGGCTATTACCTATCCTCGTTGTGACTCGGAACACTAATCGAAACAAATGGCTGAAATAAGTAACTCTTTTCCTTCATATTTGATTTTAATGATATCAGTGCAATACCCAGATTATGACCACCAAATTGCCAAACAATTAGGAATGAAAATAAAACAAAGGTCACAATAATTACATTCACTTATTAGTCTCCATCATCGAAACAATTGAATTAAGGACCAAAGCATTCAACCCTAAGACCATTCCAATGATGAACAGAAAAACTGACAAAGCAGTCTGAAACAACCATCCCCAGCCAAAAAATGTAGTCTCCATCAAACTAAATATTCCTAAGACAAGCCCTGTTAAGAAAATCGAAAAGCCTGGAACGCCGACGACCAGGAGCGGTCTTCTCTGCGTTACAAATCGTATTACTTTTGCGAATACCTGAAGCCCATGAGAAAATGGTTTTTTCTTATGACCATTCGGCACATCATACCTCGACGAAATGGGAACTTCCTTGATTCTCATGCCTTTTTCGGATAAACGAAGGATCATGTCAGACTCTATTGCATATCCATGAGAGTGAAAATTGAAATTCTGGATTGCTGAGGCGCTTAACGCCCTAAATCCGGATTGCGAGTCTGTGATCCTTTGTCTCGTGCCGAGATTCGTCACGATGTTCAGAATTTCCTGTCCAGCCTTTCGATAAAGAGGAACTCTGCTCTTCAAGTCCAAAAATCTTGAGCCGATGACGAGATCAGCCTCTCCCTTCAGAACAGGTTCGAGAACTCGGGGTATTTCATCGGGATCATGCTGTCCGTCGCCATCAAGAAGCACGCACGCCTGATAGCCTTGGTTTCTTACAAATTCGATACCTTTCATGATTGCTGACGCCTTTCCTCCATTATTTGGAAGATCGACGACGAGCGCACCAGCCATTCTCGCAATCTCCGAAGTCTTGTCCGAAGATCCATCATTGACGATGATGACCTCATCTACGTGCTTCTTCGATTTCAGCACGAGGCTTCCGATAGTCAGCTCTTCGTTGTAAGCGGGAATCAGTACCGCCACGTTCTTGAACTGCATCGAATCCCCACCAATCGCGTATGTATCAATCACATTCTGCCTTGTGAACAGATAATACAGGACCTCGATTTATTGATTTCGCCATTGGTTCACTTAATGAGAATATGGGATGCTTATGCTTGAATGCGAAAAAGAGGATTAGAAATTCACATAAAATTACATTCCGCAAACTCAGTATTCCCAATTGAGCGTATTATTCTAAATTTTCCACGATCGCATCAGCGTATTCTAGAATTGCATCGAAACAAGAATTTGGAACGATATGTTTCTCGAATCACGCCTAATCCTTCAGATAATTCAAATCCTCCATTTAGATGGATAAACTCCTTATTCGACAATTTTCCATCGTTTTTTGTCGATCCAGTACGCTCATTGACGAATGTCCAGCAACAATTTTTAAATACGGAAATTAAAGGTCATGATCTTCCACATGGACCTCAAAGAAGCCAAGCACAAGGAAAACATCTACGAGGAATTCGAGAACCGCATTGTCCCGCCATCGTGGAGGGGGCGCGTGCAGAAAGCGGGAGATTACAAAAGAATGAACGACGAAATATCGGGAGACAAGGGAAGCGTCAAGAGGTGGTGGGCGGAGTGGGCATCTCAGATGCCTTGGTTTAAGAAGTGGACTCAGACTTTGGACGAAAGCAAACCCCCGTTCTACAGGTGGTTCGTCGGTGGGGAAACGAACCTCTGCCATCTCTGCGTTGACTGGCAGATCATAAGGGGAAAGAAGAACAAGATAGCGTTGATTTGGGAAGGAGAGGGTGTGGACGAGAAAGGGGAACCAATCGAGAAAAGGACGATGACTTATGGCGATCTTTATACGGAGGTGAACAGGACTTCCCAGGCGCTAAAAAGCAGGGTGGGAGTGAAGAAAGGGGACATCGTCACGATCTACATGCCCATGATCCCCGAAGCCGTCGTGTACATGCTCTCCCTTCAGAGAATCGGTGCCCCGCACAGCGTCGTCTTCAGCGGATTCAGTGCTGAGGCATTGGCCACAAGGATCATCGATGCGAAGTCTCGAATCGTTATCACGGCCGATGCAGCTTACCGAAGGGGGAAACTCATTCATCTCAAGGCGATTGTTGACGAGGCCGTGGAAATTTGCAAGGCGGAAGGGCATGAAGTCGAGAAGGTCATCGTCGTGAAGAGAGCGGGTAATGAAATTTCATGGCACGAGGGAAGGGACGAATGGCATCATGATCTTGTAAACGATGTTCCTCGCAGAACATTTGCCCCCTGCGTGCCCCTCAATTCAAATGACTTCAGCTTCATCCTTTACACCTCGGGAACAACGGGCAGGCCGAAGGCGGTCCAGCACAGCGTCGGTGGTTATGCCGTCGGGGTATACGCCACGACGAAGATGGTCTTCGACATCAACGACAACGACGTGTATTTCTGCACTGCCGACATCGGCTGGATCACGGGCCACTCGTATGTTGTTTACGGGCCTTTAATGCACGGTGCCACCGTCGTCATATACGAGGGTGCACCCGATTTCCCTTCAGTTGATAGATGGGCGGGCATCATCGAACGCTACGGCGTCACGATCTTCTACACAGCCCCTACAGCCATCAGGATGCTCATGCGCTTCGATGAAAAAAATTACAAGAAGCATGATCTCTCTTCACTCCGCATATGCCACAGCGTAGGCGAGCCCATCAACCCCGAGGCGTGGAAATGGTACTATAGGGTTTTTGGCGGAGAGAATGCCATCTCATCGAGCACCTGGTGGATGACTGAGACCGGATGCATCATGACCGGTCACTTCCCAGGCATGGGCAGGGTATTCCCCCTCAAGCCCGGCACAAACGGCTTCCCCATACCCCCTGTGAAAATGGTGGTTCTTGATGAGGAGGGTGCTCCTGTTCCCCCAGGGCAGCGGGGATACCTTGCCATTGCCAACCCTTGGCCCTCGATGCTCATGACGCTCTACAACGACGATGAGAGATTCGTCGAAGCGTATTATGGTAAATACAGGCACAGGGGATGGTACTATTACGCGGGCGATTTCGCGGTCATAGATGAGGATGGCTACATCTGGGGCCTCGGGAGGGCGGACGACGTCATCAAGGTGGCTGGTCATAGAATTGGATCCGCTGAAGTGGAATCGGCCATGGTCAAACACGAGGCGGTGGCCGAGGCGGCGTGCGTGGGGAAGAGTCACGAAGTCAAAGGCGAAATTCCCTTGATATTCGCCGTGGTCAAGAAAGGATACAGCACGGACAACGGCCTTCACGAGGAGTTGAGGAATCATCTGAAGGAGACCATGGGTTCCTTCGTTGCAGCGGACGCTGCCATCACCTTCATCAGCATGTTGCCAAAGACAAGAAGCGGCAAGATCATGCGTCGCCTCCTGAAGGCGGTGGCCGAAGGAGTTCCCATGGGCGACGTCACGACACTAGAAAGCGAGGTTGCCGTGGAGGAGGCAATGAGGGCGTATGAGATGGTGAGAGCAGCCCTTGGCCTGAATATCTTGCATCGCGATAAATGATTTTTCAGACACAGAAATGCTCTCATTCTTCTCTCTTTTTTGAAAAAGAAGACATGCGACTTATGGACTAGACATCCCTCAATGTCCTTTCTGAGAGAAATCCTCCTTTTTGCAAGAATGGTATATGATGCTTGATCCAATCTTCTGCACTCTTTTTCTGGACCTTGTGATCAAATCGTACCTTACAAATGGGCGCTACCTCTATCTTCTTCATCATCCATTTTGACTGAAAAATCCCTATCGAGCCCAGAGGCATTGGAAGGCGTTACATATAGGTTAATTAGCATGTCTCCTCATGCTCTTCAAGAAACACCGCAAATTTTGGTGTCTTTCTTGGAAATTGAGAATATGAATTGTATGCTTGTCCATATACAATCTCCTCGTGGAAAATTCCTGCATGAATCATTCCATAACATCTCCAAGAATGTGTCCCAAGACAATCCACACTTGATTGCTGTGATTAGTTCGATCCTTTTGTGGAAGAGTTAACATACTCTTCCATGAAATTGCTCATGTTTTTTCGAATGTTGATTATTTGACCTGTCTCATTAGTAAAGCAAAGTGAAACAACAACTTTTGCCACATATGCTGGATCTAGAAAAGAATCGTCGGGATCATTCGGATAAAATTCCCTGATTGACGCTGTTCTCGTTCTCGACGGATTTACACAATTGATTCGAATTCTATATGGGGCTAGTTCTTCGGAAAGACCTTCAACGAGATTATTGAGAGCAGCTTTTGAGGCCGAATAATACGTATAACCTTTTCTTCCTTTCCAGGCCGAACTGCTACCGATAACAACTATGGATCCTCCTTCTTTCATAGTTTTTGTAGCCAAGTCGCAAATAAGAATGAGACTTCTCGCATTAATCGTCATCATTTCGTCAAAATCCTTTAATGAGTCTAAGGTCACCGTGTTCTTTCTCAATACACCTGCACAATGTATTATAGTATCCCAGGAAACAGCATACATCCAATCGGGGAGTTTTTCCACTCTCAGATCCGCATCTTTCTTTCCTAAAGATACAACCTCTGCACCATTTTGGTGCAAAAGCTTCACAACTTCCTTTCCTATGCCACCAGTTCCGCCGAAAACTAGAACTCTTTTTCCAGAAAGTCTAGGAATCTTAACCTTCATCGACCTCCATTGCGATATCCTCTCGGCTATAAACAGATCTACTGGAGTAGTTATCTTGATATTGATTTCATCACCCGGAATGATACGACATTCATATCCGGCGTACTTGAACACCGATACGTCGTCTGTGAATGTGATGTTTCCTGGTACACTCTCATACGCTTTCAGTATCTTTTTGTAATCGAACCCCTGCGGTGTCTGATGTCTCCGTACAAATCTTCGGTCTGGTATCGATATGATCGAGCCTTTCTTATCAACGAGTGAGATGGTATCGACTGCTGGCCAACCCAGCGCCACTCCCTCGACTCCTGAATTAAGCGTATCGATCAGCCTTTCAATCATTTCCTTAGTAATCATAGGGCGACTGGCGTCATGTATCAATACGTATTCGGTATTTGAATCGCATGCCAAAAGCCCATTATAGGAAGAGTCTTGCCGTCTAAAACCACCTGCGACGACCTTGTCTACGTCCTTGAGAACTTGATTTGCCTTGTTAACATCATTTGCAACCACAATGATCTTGTCAATCGAAGAACAAGCTCGAAAGACATCAATAGAATACTGAGTCACGATTTTTCCATTAAGCCTCGCAAATTGTTTTTCCCCTCCAAAACGTTCACCTATGCCAGCAGCCAAGATGATTGCCGAAACGCTCATGCAACATCACCATATTTCCAGAAATTGTCATCTATCAGATTTTAATTGAAATTGTTGATTGGTAATTTAAAAGATTCTTAATTCTATTCTCGGTTTCCACGATACATTCAATTAGATCCAATTAGGCTTGCTCGATTTCAGTCTGCATTTGTGTATGAATATCTTTGAAAGGATTCCAAAATAAGTGTTTCAATTTTTTTCTAAGTGTCCAACAAATCCCACAGAATTTAATAATCCTAAATATTATGACAGATGGGTTTCCGGTTGAGGAATTCACGTATGAACAAACCCCTAGCATATTTAAATACGGCTAGAAAGATCATACAAAAGTTCACCAGTGTTCTTTTCGATCTATTTTTGGTACTTGGCTCCTATCTCATATCAAAAGACGCTAAAACGCTTGTATTTACGTCTCATGATGGTACGAAATTCGTCGGAAATCCGAAGTTCTTGTACTATTACTTCCGTCATAAGTATAAAGTGGTCTGGATAACATGTAATCGTGCTCTTTGTGCAAATTTGAAAAGAAGAGGGATTAACGCTGTACATACCTTTTCACCAGAAGGAATCAGAGCTGTACTTAAAGCCCGGTGGATAATAGTAGATAATTTCTTGAATGGAGCTTTTGCCACATCCTGCATCGCATGCTTTGGAAGATTTAAGATTTTGCAAACTTGGCATGGTGCAGGATATAAAGTATCTGGAGTTTTGGATCCAAATGCAAGAAAGACATTCTTTGCAAGACTCACAACTCATCTCTATATAAAATCGTTTGATCTGGTATTGGCTACATCCCCTTTGAATGTTGAGTACCTGAGAAAGGAATTTAGAGGGGCAAGAATCGCACTTACGGGATATCCCCGAAACGACTGTTTATTCAATCGGAATATGAGCGGTATTGATCTAGAGAATATTCTTCCTCGAGAAGGGATCAAGAGAATAATAATGTACGCCCCTACATTCAGGGAAAATCAAATGTTCAATCCTTTCACAAATGAATTCTTGAACGAGATGAATCAGTGGCTAAGAAACACTCGTAGCATCTTATTGATAAAAAAACATCCATACGACCAGGCACTTCATTTGCCATCCGGATATAGCAACATTATTGACATTTCTGACAAAATTGATGACATACAAGAACTCTTAATTTATGTTGATGTTCTCATAACGGATTACAGTAGCGTTGCAACGGATTATGTATTACTGGATAGACCTATGATTTTTTACGTGTTTGATTATGATGATTATAAGAAGAATTGCAGGCCATTATTCTTGGATATTCATGAAGGGTTGCCAGGTCCATTTGCATACAACCAGGAGGACGTTCTTCAGCTCCTTCGAGATCTCAGTTGGTTTAACGATTCTACATACAGGAAAAGATATAGAGAATTTAGAGATAGATTTCACTATTTCGTTGATGGAAATTCATGCAAAAGAGTCGAAGAACTATTATTCGAGTGCAAAAGTCCTTAGCCGGTATGACCTTGCATTTTGATCTTCTAAATCTGGAATTTTGGATTCGTAATGGTTCTGTCGTTGAATCTTAGTCTAAAGAATCTATCGTAAAAATCACGCAATATTCTTACCATATTACTAATTACAAAGTCAGCAGCTCGAATTATGATCATTTTCATGTTTTCAATGAATTTTGGAATCTGCAGAGATCATCATCTATACCTAAATACGCAAATTCCCCAACTCTGAAAATGATTTTCATATGCAATTGATCAGTTTTAAGCACCCAGTAGATTTATTCGATCATATCTTCAATCACTTCATTTAAATTGTTTTGTCGTGTACACTGCGGAATTGTCGTAAACCCCAAGAAAAAAAAGTATTACTTTTTTGCACTATAGAATATGAAAACCTTAAAAAAATAATATATGTTTTGAAGACACAAAATAGGGAACTAGAACATTACATGCCCTAAACAAGCTAGGTGCTTCGCTGTGAACATTTTTTCCAATCTAGGGTATTTTTTGTTAATCTTATGGATACCTAGACGAAGGCATGGAAGTAAATCCATGCAATTTTTGTTGATATAGTTCCCTCTAAAATTCCGCAATTTTCAACTAGAATGAGGGCAATCTAAAGTACTAACACCGAGTAGTGAATACTGGTCTCTCAAATAGTTAAGCGAAAAATGGTTGAATGGACGATTGCAAATCATGAGAATTGACGGAAAATCCCATATCTCTTCTTCTTACACACTTTTTAGGATCACCTACCCCGAGTTTTCAGAGCCATTTTTCAACTGACGCAACGAGTTCGTATGCAGTAAACGGTTTCTTGAGGACCTCAAGGGCACCAGCCTCGAGCATATGCCTGCTCTTGCTCGTGTAGTACGCCGTCACCCCGATGATCTTCGCCTTCGGATCAATTTTCAAGATTTCACGCGCTGCCTCAATGCCGTCCATCCCCGGGAGCACGATGTCCATTACGACCACATCAGGCCTGCGCTCACCGTACACGACAATCGCTTCCTCGCCGCTCGTCGCCGTCATGACCTCGCAACCATTGGACAGCATGATAGCCATCAATTCGAGAAGATCGATGTTGTCTTCAACTATAAGAATCCCTCTTCCAGCACTCATGTGATCATCCCCTCCGACAGCACCCTTCTCACGCACAATTTGCAGGATGCGCTATTCTCTTTGTCCCATAACCTAGATCGCTGGAGCTGACCCCGTCAATGCTTGCGGCAAGTGCTGAAAAATGGCATTGGAACGATTCCCTTCGCAATCGCAATTCGCGAAAAAATGCACTTTCGCAATCAAACGCTCCCAAAAAAGCACTACTCTTCATAAAAAATCCCATTCCAGCGGTAATGCCGCACCCCATACCCTCCTCAAACAAACCGCACACTCTCATGATGGTGACCTTCCACCAACACCTACATAAGAGTATGGTGAGCATGCTCAACTTGAGGCGTCTGATTATCGAGATTCCAACGGAACCGTAAGAAAAGTTTCACTTTTCCACATCATCTAAGATATAAGAGCTCAGCCGCCGAGGGATCTTTGTATCGTTACAGTT
>JAWCLO010000012.1 GCA_038850735.1 Methanomassiliicoccales archaeon | reverse complement strand
TGGTTGGGTAATTAGGTCAGTAATTAGACATCTCGATCTCAATGGTTTCAAACCATTCAGAGATTGGGATAGATATCCGCTTACGGCCGTTTTTTCCGCCAGGGGCTGCACCATGAATTGTGCGATCTGTGGCGGTTCATGCAGTGCTATGAGGAGTGTGTTCTGCAGAAAGAGGCCAGCTTACAGGTCGCCAGAACTGCTTGCTCTCGATGTTTACAATATCTACTGTCATTTGAAGTCCCCAATCTTCATTGTCGGAGATCTACGCCAAGGAGGCAAGGATTACCCTGAGAGGTTTTTCAATGAGGTGAAGAAATTGGGCGTGGAAAATCATATCGTACTCGAGATATTCACGCCCGCCCAAAACGAATTTTTTTCCATGGCATCGAAGTCTCTCGGCAGTTATTCTGTTCAGTTTTCTCCCGATTCACAAGATGAAAAAGTCCGCTATGCATTAGGCAGATGCTTTGATAACGCTTCCTTAGAATCCACTGTTTTAAAGTCTTTCAAACATGGATGTAAACGATTCGATTTATTCTTCATGATCGGCCTTCCGCAACAAACACTGGCCTCAGTATTCGCGATAGCGGATTACATCGACCACTTCTACCGCACTATTGAATCTGCCGAAAAAGAAAAACTATTTTTCTATGCCTCTCCCCTTGCACCATTTCTTGATCCAGGTAGCCAGGCATTTGAAAACCCCGAGGTCTATGGATATAGGCTATTTGCTCGAACGCTTGAGGACCATCGCGTGAGGCTGTTGAATCCGAGTTGGAAAGATGTTCTGTCATATGAAACGATATGGATGACTCGATCGGAAATCGTTCGTTCGTCATATGATGTGGCTGAGCGGATTAACGCGAGAAGGTTTGAGTCAGGATTGATTTCTCGTGAAGCCTATGAGTCGCTTGTTGACAGGATAACGCTTGCAAGAAAACTCGATGCTAAAATCGAGTCAATCATGCTTATAAGAGACATGCAGGAAAGAAGAAATCAGCTTCAATCTCTCAGGGATGAGGTTCGTGCGCTAATGGAATCAACTATTTGTAAAAAAAGAGATCTTGAATGGGAAGCTGAAGGAATTCTCAGGTCAGTACCCCGCGCTCTATTCGGCATCTTGAAGGGTAAAAAAATGCGATGAACTTGTGTGCCCTCTTTTCGTGACTGATGAAAAGTTAATGATTCTTTTCTTGTCCTAACTCCACGGATCTCTGAGAAGCCGCGAACACAGCCTCTATCAAAGCGCCTCTCACACCGGCCGCTTCTAATATTGACAATCCTTCTATCGTTGTTCCTGCTGGGGAAGCAACCTGATCTTTGAGTTCGCCAGGATGCTTCTTACTCGTGAGGACGACCTTTGCGGAACCAAGTACCGTTTGAGCAGCTAATGCCAGTGATACATCACGTGGAAGTCCAGCGCGGACTCCACCATCAGCAAGGGCTTCAATGACGAGATAAACGAAAGCCGGTCCGCTTCCGCTGAGCCCTGTTACGGCGTCGAGAAGCTTCTCATCAAGGCAAAAGGCGATTCCTACAGACTCAAGGATCCTCTGTACGGTGTCCCTATCCTCTGGTGTAGCGTGGCTTCCAAGTGCAAATCCAGAAGCCGATGCGCCGACTAGGCATGCATGATTTGGCATGACTCTCACAACTCTGCTACCAGGTTTGAGTTTTGATTCGATAAATTTAATGCGAATACCAGCTGCGATCGATATAACCAGCTTATCTTGCGTGATATAGGGTCTTAGCTCCTCAAGAACCGATCCAACCACGTTAGGCTTTACGGCAAGAATGATTATATCACAAGATTTAACAACCTCTGTATTGCTATCAGTTGTAAGAATTCCAAGAGCCTTTGAAATGTATTCCCTTCTTTCCGGAATAATTTCGCTTGCAACTATACCTTCTCTTTCTGCGAGTCCAACGGATATAATCCCATTTATGAGAGCTTCAGCCATGTTTCCAGCGCCGATGAATCCGACCTTTTTCATCTAGCCACCCCAACTTAACCTTAATCGTGCATCCAGGTTGTTTCACGTGTTTGTAAGAGCTACTAACATGTTGGAAGTCCTTAAATAATTTAGCATTATTTATTTGAATCAATTTAGCTCGATTCCGTTGCGGTTGTCTGCAATATACATATTCCTATAACTATTCCATAATGTCCTTTCAACATTCTGCAAAATCCAAATGGCTTTCTGTTGTAAAGAATTTGCCTTTGAGCGTTCTCATACGCGAAAGGGCAAATTTGGCGATTTCGTATATTATTCTCCCATTTTTCTAAGAAATCTAAGTATTTCCCTCATGAATGCAGGCAGATCTGATGGTCTTCTGGATGTTATGATATTGTTATCGACGACAACCTCCTCATTTTTATACCGTGCACCTGCATTAATGAGATCGTCCTTAATCGCTATGACTCCCGTTACTTTCTTTCCTTTTAGAATACCTGCAGATATGAGAACTGAACCCCCATGACAAATAGCAGCCACGAGTTTTTTTGATTCGAATAATTCCCTTACGAAATCATTAATCGGCGGATACCTCCTCAGTCGGTCCGGTGCCCATCCTCCAGGAATAATCACACCATCAAAATCCGCTGCGTTTGCTTGAGAGATCTGCAACTCTGCTTTAACTTCGTAACCGTGCTTGCTGTGGTACACCTCGTCGCTCCCAGTACCGATTACTACTGGTGTGTAGCCCTCTTCGATCAGTCTCAGCAAAGGATACCAGAGTTCGAGATCTTCATAATCATTTTCCACGAGAATCGCGATTTTTTTCGGCAATAGATCACCCGAAGCATCTACAGAGCACGTAAATTATACACTTAACTATTCCGCTTTCAATACATATATTCCCGCCTGCTAGATTTTCAAAGCGGCAAGTTTCGAATTTCGGGGAAGGATCCCCTCCAATTTATGAGGTATCTAAAATATTGTGGTTTCAGAATATAATTGTCTATCGTTACCTCGGGTTCTTTCTGGCTTCAAAAGTTTCGCGATTTGTCGAAAGCATTTTCATGGAAAATTTAAATAAAGGCAGTATATTGTGCCTCCGATGTTACTTGAGAAGTATTTGCCCGTTGCGGTTTTCGCATTGGTAACAATACTTTTCCCAGCAATCGCATTTTACCTATCACGATTCTTCAGACCTACGAAAAAGATGGCGCAAAAGACACTTACATATGAATGCGGAGAAGTACCTATAGGCGAAGCGCAAATTCAATTTCACTTCCAATATTATATATTTGGTATAATTTTTGTCATTTTTGATATTATTACTGTATTTTTGATGCTTTGGGCTCTTGCCTTCACTGACCTGACGATTACCGCGAAGATATACATGGGAATCTTTATTGTAGTTTTATTGATCGGGCTTGCGTATGCGCTCAAGAAGGAGGAATTTCTATGGATTTGAGCCTCGCACCGAATGCTATTGCAATGAGCGTTAAGGAGTTTGCGAAATGGTCTTCAACTGTTTTTGATGACATCATGAGAGCTACAGGCATAAAAAAAGCTGTTGATAAGATCACGACACCCATTTGGAGCTGGTCCTTGAGAAATTCCATATTCCCGCTTCATTTCGGAATTGCATGTTGTGCTCTCGAAATGGCAGCTTCTTCCGCTCCGCGATGGGACGCCGAAAGATTCGGAATTGTCTACAGATCATCGCCAAGACAATGCGATGTTTTGCTCGTAAATGGATGGGTGACCACGAAACTCAGGCCGGACCTAAGAAGGCTGTATGAGCAGATGCCAGAGCCAAAATGGGTTATTGCAATGGGTGAATGTGCGATCTCAGGGGGTCCATGGTATGATTCGCCAACAGTTGTGCAGGGGGTAGACACTTTCATACCTGTCGATATTTACATTCCTGGCTGCCCGCCAAGGCCCGAAGCCCTGCTCGACGGGTTCCTCAAGCTCCAGGACATGATTCGGAAATCAACGAAGGGTAGGTTCTTAGAAGACTGAGGTGAAACTTTGAAAGAAGCTGGCGAGCATCCTACCAAGAAGATGTCGGAAAGTGATATTGTAAATGCTGTTAGAAAGGAGTTCCCCGATGGGGTGACTATCGGGGGACTAGCGCCAAGACGGATTTTTGCGAGGGCCGATAGATTTGTTTTTTACAAGCTCTGTCAATTCTTGAAAGATCAATTGAGCTTCGAACACGTATCGTGTGTAACTGGCGTTGATAGAATTGATCGGTTTCAGGTTGTTTATCACATTTCGTCTTATCAGAATCAGTGTGTATTGGAGATTACGGTGGACATTCCGCGAGAGGAACCAGAAATAGATTCTATAACACCTCTTTGGGGAGGAGCCAATTGGCATGAGCGAGAAACATACGACATGTTTGGAATCCGTTTCAGAAACCATCCGAGGCTTGAGCGAATATTCCTACCAGAAGACGCCCAGTATTTCCCGTTCAGAAAGGACTTCAAGCTGAGGGGGACTTAGAATGGCCGAAATGTGGATCAACATGGGACCACAACACCCGATGACTCACGGACTGTGGAATCTTCGGGTAAAAGTGGATGGCGAAACCATCGTCGATGCAGAACCTGTTGTTGGATACTTACATAGGGGTTGGGAAAAGCTGACAGAAAACAGGATGTATCCACAGATCATCCCCATGTCTGACAGGCTCTGTTATGGAGCATCAATGTCCTGGAGCCACCTTTACTGCCTTGCAGTTGAAGAGTTAATGGATGTTGAGGTTCCAGAAAGGGCTGAGTATATTCGAGTGATCGTCCTTGAGTTGCAAAGGATTGCAAGTCACCTTATGTGGCTTGCGGCATATGGTACGGATCTTGGCCTTCTAACGGGATTTGTCTACGCAATGAGAGAAAGAGAATTGTTTTTAGATCTCCTGCAAAGTGTCTCGGGAGCTAGAATGACTTACAATTACATGAGGATTGGAGGGGTAAGGAATGATCTCCCCCCGAATTTTGAAAGAGATTGTTTGAGAACACTCGACTTCTTCGAGAAGAAGCTCGATGAGTATGAACAGATATACGATAAGAGCGCGATCTTCCGATTGAGAACTGAGGGTGTAGGGATCCTCAAGGCTGCCGATGCCATTAATCTAGGCGTGACAGGTCCCAGCCTGAGAGGGAGCGGTGTGAGAATTGATATCAGAGATCACGATCCTTATTCAGTTTATGATGAGTTGGACTGGGACATATGTACCCATCCAGATTGCGACTGCTATGCGCGGTACAAGGTTCGCATGGATGAAATGAGAATGAGTTGCCACATCATTAGGGAAGCCTTCAAGAAAATGCCTGATGGACCAGTGCGCGTCAAGGCGCCACGGCATGCGCCGAAAAGAACAGCATTTGCCAGAGTGGAAGATCCAAGAGGTGAAGCCCTCATGTATGTTATAGGCGACGGAACAGATAAACCATTTAGACTGAAGGTAAGAAGTCCAATTTTTGTAACAGTTTCCGCGGTTCCAATCATGCTAAAGGGTTATAAGGTTGCGGATGTCCCCGCAATCATGGGTTCAGTTGACATGTGCTTAGGGGAAACGGACAGGTGAGCGAATGGACATTTACGGTTTCACTGAGATGATCGTAGACTGGCTCGTTGGCATCATAAGTTATTTTATTGATTGGCTAGGATTTCACAGATTTGCATCATGGCTGGAAAGTCAGAGTGTAATAGATTTCCTCACGATCTTAGGTGTAGCTCTGATCCTTTTCATAGTCGGTTTCCTAATAGCCATAACGATGATATGGCAAGAACGGAAAACATTGGGCAGACTTATGGATAGAAGGGGAGCGATGGTTGTTGGCCCTGCGGGATATTTTCAGAATATTGCTGATGGGCTGAAGACCTTCCTTAAAGAGATAATCATCCCCGAAAAAGCGGACAAAAAGGGATACAATTGGTCGCCAATAATCATTATCGGCTCTTCAATTCTCCTTATCGGTTTGATCCCAATAAGCGAACGTTTTTATCTGGCGGATCTTGATGGCGGCTTAATCTTCTTGTTCGCCATATTTAGTATAACACCCTTTGCAATTCTTATCGGTGGGTGGGCATCGAACAACAAGTATTCTCTTATTGGAGGAATGCGGTCTGCCGCGCAACTCATTAGCTATGAAGTTCCACTGCTTCTATCGATTGTTGGGGTAGTGATACTCGCAGGAAGCCTGAATCTTTCTGATATAGTGAGGGCTCAGCAGGAATCGATATGGTTCGTTATCCCCCAATTTATTGGTTTTGTTATATTTCTTATTACAATCGTGGCCGAAGTCGAAAGAATCCCGTTTGACTTACCTGAGGCAGAAGCTGAACTGGTGGAAGGATGGTGGACAGAATACGGAGGAATGCGATTTGGCTTATTGATGCTTGCCGAATACTTTAGAGGCTACGCTGGTGCAGCCGTCGGTGTTCTTCTGTTTTTGGGAGGATGGAACGGTCCAATTCTGCCACCCGAGATATGGTTCCTGATCAAGGTGTTCATCGTCTTCTTTGTATTCATTTGGATCCGAGGATCACTTACGAGAGTGCGCATCGATCAGATTTTGAACATTGGATGGAAGCGATTGATTCCGCTCTCGCTAATCAATATTCTCATTGCAGTTTTGATAAAATCCATGGGGTGGTTGTGATTGCCTGAGCAAGAAAAGAGGAAGAAGAAAAACATCGGAATCACTGGGTATGTGATTATGCCGATGTACGCTACCCTCAAAGAGACGCTTAGAGCCACGGTTCACCGCCCTAATACCGTTTTATATCCATGGGAGAAACTTGTTTTGCCCGATAATTATAGAGGACGCCCAGGTCTTATCATGGACCGATGTATCGGTTGTGGCATCTGTATGAGAATGTGTCCAACAGGTTGCATAGAGCTTGTGGAAATTGCCGACAAAGAGGGAAAGAAAATCAAGCGACCAAGCGTCAATCTTGGCAGATGCATGATGTGTGGTTATTGTGCTGAGTACTGTCCGAAGAACGCAATGATCGTCACACCGGAATATGAACTTGCGGCATTCAGCCGTGAAGAGCTAATTTATGACCCCTTTAAGCTGCAATATGAACACAAACCAGGATACGAAGTACATCTCACTGAGGTTACACCTTCAGAGCTCAGGAAGGGACTTAAACAGTTGCCAGCTGAGAGAGCCTTAGAATCAAAAGATAAGCCTGAATTGGACGACAAAAAATGCATCGGATGTTCAAGATGCGCCAAAGTATGCCCTGCAGGTGCGATTGAAATGATTCAGGCAGGTGTGAGCGATAAAGGAAAACCCATCAAGCGGCCGAAGTTCGATTATGAAAAGTGCGTAAGCTGCGAACAGTGCGTTGAAAACTGCCCCAGAGATGCCCTCACGATGAAGGAGGCGATTTGATGGAATGGGATCTCATATTTTTCTTGATATTTGCGATAATCACAGTAGCAGCTGCGATCTATGTGGTTGCATCAAAGGAAATCGTCCATAGTGTGATGTATTTGGCTCTGGCGTTTATCGGGGTTGCGATAGTATTCTTTTTCCTCAGCGCAGAATATGTTGCCATAATTCAGATCCTTATCTATGTTGGCGCCGTATCTGTTCTCATGCTCTTTGGAATCATGCTGACCAAGAGAAGAATCATGGGGGGTGAACGGATTTGAACCCTCAAAAGGCGCTTGCAGCGGTTGCAACTGTCGCATTATTCCTTGTCGTAGTCATCTCTATCTCTTCAACTAATTGGATACCAGGACAGATTACTCATTTTGAAATGGGAATGATTGCAGTCACACTGTTCGAGGATTACGGCATAACATTTCTTGTGATCGGCATAGTCATGTTTGCGGCAATGCTTGGTGGCGTTTTTCTCGCAAAGGAGGAAAGCAAATGATTCCAATGGAATACTTTCTTGCTTTGGCTGCCGTACTATTTATAATAGGTACTTATGGTGTACTAACAAGGCGGAATGCAATCGTTGTTCTAATGTGTATTGAGCTGATGCTGAATTCTGCCAATATCAACTTCGTTGCCTTTTCAGCATTTTATGATGATTTCCGTGGTCAAGTGTTTGCTCTGTTCTCCATCGCTATAGCAGCTGCTGAGGTGGCGGTAGGATTGGCCATATTGTTGGCTCTATCTAAAGCAAGAGACACAATAAATATCGATGAAGTCGACGCGCTGAGGTGGTAAGTGTGCAACCAGTAGAGTTTGCGTGGTTGATACCGATTTTTCCCCTTATTGCAGGTCTCATCATTGGTCTCTTTGGTGCGCGATTGAAAGAAGGCGGAGGCTATATCGCGATACTCGGTTCGGGAATTTCGTTGCTGTTGACATCAGTTGTCGTCTGGCAAGTTTTGGACGGATCTTTTGACTTAGCTGATGGGATTGCGGACGGCATTTTCGAGCAATCAAGAAGTTGGCTTGTGTTTAACGAAGCCTACGCTTTTGAGATTGGAATTTACATAGATCAGCTGACGGCGCTGATGCTTATTGTTGTTTCTCTCGTGTCAACGCTCGTTATAATCTATTCGATCGCCTATATGGGCGAGGAAGGCGGAAGAAAAAGACGGTACTACACGGAAATTTCTCTTTTCGTAGGCGTCATGCTTGGCCTTGTTCTTGCCAACAACTACCTAGAACTTTTCATTTTCTGGGAATTGGTGGGTCTATGCTCCTATCTTCTTATCGGATTCTGGTATCACAAGCCCTCTGCTGCTTCGGCAGCGAAGAAAGCCTTCATTGTAACCCGCGTCGGAGATATTATGTTCATGGCGGGCCTGATCATACTCTTTACAACATTTAAGACGCTCAATTTCCGAGAGCTTTTTGAATTGGATGTATCAGGTAGCGACCTCGGTCTGCTTTCTATTGGAACTTTCATGATCTTTGGCGGGGCGATAGGGAAGAGTGCGCAATTCCCGTTGCACGATTGGCTGCCCGATGCAATGGAGGGTCCAACAACCGTCTCAGCACTTATTCATGCTGCGACTATGGTGAAAGCCGGTGTGTATCTTGTTGCGAGGTCCTTTCCTCTATTTGTTCAAACCCCAGATATTCTGTTATTTGTGGCCGTAATTGGTGGTATCACAGCCTTTATGGCAGCAACCATGGCACTCAACAATCCAAACATCAAGCGTGTACTTGCCTACTCCACAATAAGTCAATTGGGATACATGATGTTGGCGCTAGGTGCCGGCGGTTACCTCTTCTATCACCTGCATAATCCCGAGGGCTACACAGCGTCGATGTTTCACTTGATGAACCATGCATTCTTCAAAGCGCTCCTCTTTCTATGCGCTGGCAGTGTAATACACGCTGTACACACTGAAGATATGAAACTTATGGGTGGGCTGGGCAAGAAGATGAAAATTACTTCGCTGGCTATGCTCATAGGTGCTCTATCCATTTCAGGAATCCCCCCTTTTAGCGGGTTCTGGAGCAAAGACGAAGTCCTTGCTACCGTTTTTGAAGCTGGCGAACTCCATTGGATCTTTGTGATCCTGTACATTTTGGGCATTGCCACGGCATTTATGACGGCATTCTACATGTTCAGACTCTGGTTCATGACTTTTTCTGGAAGCGAAGGAGAGGCATCCCATCATGCCCATGAATCCCCAAGGATTATGACATTCCCTCTCATCATCTTGTCCATTCTCGCAGCGGGCTCTTTCTTGGTGCTTTTCATCGGAGGGGGCTTTGGCTCTCAAGTCTTCTTTGAGGAACCTCATGTTTTATCAGGGCTAGAAATTATATCGCTGACATTTGGGAATCCTTTAACTTACCTGTCAATTGTGGTCGCAGTATGTGGATTTGCGCTGGCCTATGCGATATATTACAAGCACATCATTTCGCCAGAGATTTTCGTATCAACGAGGTCAAGAAAGGCCATGTACAATCTGCTTATCAACCGATATGGGTTTGCGGCCGGCTATAATGCATTTGCGGAAAGGGTTGTGTATGGATTTGCACTTCTCTGCGATGCTTTTGATCGTTATGTAATAGACGGTATCGTCAACGGTATCGCATTGTTACTGGTGAGAACCGGCAATTATGCGAGGAAAATCCAGACAGGCAATGTTAGATTCTATGCGGTAATCATTGTTCTGGCAATTTCAATCATTATAATTCTATTCTATCTGGCAGGAGGTTTGAGGTGATGTTCGAACAAGTCCCAATTCTGACGGCACTTCTCCTAGTTCCGCTTGTTGGCTCATTCTTGGTGTTTGCGCTCGGAAACACGCAGAGAAGAGCTTCGATCATAGCGCTTGTGGTCTCAGCAATTCCACTGGTGTTATCAGCGCTCCTATTGATTGATTTTCAGCTTGGGACGAGTACTATTCAGTTTGTCGAAAAACATACATGGATTGAAAGTTATGGAATATCTTACTACCTTGGCATCGATGGCATAAGTGCCCCTATGGTATTCCTCACGACGTTGCTGTGTTTTCTAGCGATACTTTTCTCCTGGGACGTGGAACATCGAACAAAGGAATACATGGGCCTAATGCTTATCCTAGAGGTTGGAGTGGTTGGCGTATTTACCGCTCTCGATTACTTTTTATTTTACGTATTTTGGGAGGTAGTACTCATCCCCATGTATTTCCTAATAGCGATATGGGGAGGGCCACGGCGCGCATATGCGTCAATCAAGTTTTTCATCTATACGCATGTGGCAAGTTTAGCGATGCTTATCACTATAATGGCGCTTTATTTCGAAGCAAAGCCACTTCTGGGATATGCGAGTTTCAGTATTACAGACATAGCAACCGTGAGTGGTGATTTCAGTGGCGTATTTCAAGTAGCAGCCTTTGCTGCACTTTTCTTTGCATTCGGCGTGAAGATGCCGGTAGTACCCTTCCACACATGGCTGCCAGATGCGCATGTCGAGGCGCCAACTGCTGGCAGCGTATTACTAGCCGGACTTCTACTGAAAATGGGCTCATACGGTATCATCAGGATTGCACTACCAACGCTTCCTGTTGGAGCATCAACGCTGATGCCGCTTATGCTTGCTATTGCGATTCTCTCGATATTGTATGGATCATTGGTGTGTCTTGCTCAAAAGGATTTGAAGAAAATGGTTGCATTTTCCTCGATTAGTCATATGGGAATCGTCCTGCTTGGCATATCAACGGGCTCGCAGCTCGGCATCGCAGCTGCAGTGTTGCAGATGTTTTCACACGGTCTGATCACTGCTGTTCTCTTTATGATGTGTGGCGTAGTACAGCACAAGGTCGGCACAAGAGAGATACCTTTGCTTGGCGGCCTAGCTCAAAAAATGCCCATTGCTGCTACCTTTATGACAATCGGATTCCTTGCTTCTTTAGGTCTCCCAGGGATGATTGGGTTTGTAGCCGAATTTTCGGTTTTCGTGGCCACATTTGACTCCTATGCGTGGATTCTCTTTCTGCCCATCGCGAGCGTCGCCATTACGGCTGGTTACTATCTCTGGGCTCTGCAGCGAACGATGTTTGGACCGCTTACCGATAAGATAGATCTTACCCATGCGCACGATACCAATTGGTACGAAGCAATTCCCCTTGCTATTCTTGCAATTCTCATCGTATTCTTTGGAATGTTTCCGTCTGTTGTGATGGATTTTATCACACCATCTGCATCGGTTATTTCTGCCGCTCTGGGGGTGGGATAAATGATTGATCTTTCACCAGTCTATTCAGAGATGATCGTACTTTTAATCGCTATTGCCATACCAGCAATATTCTTTGCAACGAGGTCAGAAAAGCTTCTGGGCATCATCTCCGCCGTTGGGGTTATCGTGGCAATGATTCCACTTATTACGTTCTACATCAGTGGATCAGAACCGGTGGTTTTCGCAGGAGGTTTGATAAGACTTGATGCCTTCGCTGTGGCATTCAAACTCGTCTTTCTAGCTGTTGCGTTGTATGTAATAATCGCCTCGGTACGTTACGTGCGCGGGGAAAGACATCTTGCTGAGTATTACTCATTGATTCTTTTGGCAACACTCGGTATGATGCTCGTTGCGTCCTCTCTTGATCTTATCACACTGTTCGTTGGACTTGAACTCGCGAGCATATGCTCGTATGCGCTTGTCGGATTTAGGAAATTTGACAAGCGGGGGATGGAAGCCGCGGTCAAGTATTTCATTATCGGTGCGTTCTCTTCTGCGATTTCTCTCTACGGCATATCGCTCATTTACGGTATTGCAGGGAGCACTGGGTTTGCAGAAATCGGGACATCTCTTGCAACAGCTTCTGGAATGGATCCCGCAATTCTGCTTGCCACAGGAATGCTCATTGCAGGGTTCGGATTTAAGGTCGCTATCATTCCGTTCCATATGTGGGCTCCAGATGTATACGAAGGGGCTCCAACGACGATCACAGCAATGTTAGCGTCGGGCTCAAAGAAAATGGGTTTTGTCGCTCTATTCAAAATCTTTCTCATAGGTCTTATTGCCGTCAAGGCTGACTGGGATGTTATAGTCGCAATCATTGCGATGATGACAATGACCCTGGGCAATCTCATTGCAATATCGCAATCGAACATCAAGAGAATGCTAGCTTATTCAAGCATCGCGCAAGCGGGCTACATCTTGATTGCATTACCAGTAGGAACGGAGTATGCCGTAGCTGGTGGCATATTCCACATAGTCACACATGCTTTCATGAAGGGAGGAGCATTCATAGCCGTTGCCGCTCTTTCAACAGTAACATTTGGTGAAAGTATATCAGATTACAAGGGACTTGCAAAGAGATCACCTTTCCTTGCGTTTTCAATGAGCGTGCTTCTTTTGTCGCTCGCTGGTATTCCGCCTCTATCCGGTTTTGCGAGTAAATTCTGGTTGTTCTCCAGTGCCGTCGATGCGGCCGCAACTCCAGGCCACGCTTGGCTCCTATGGTTGGCAGTTTTCGGTGTTATCAACAGTGCCATTTCACTATATTATTATGTGCGCGTGATTAAGTACATGTACGTTGAATCTGGCTCTGGAGAGTCGATACGCCTGCCAGGTTCGATGGTGATCGCCATTTCAATTACTTTGATCGCAACAATAATAATCGGTATTTATCCTTCGCCGGTGCTGGATCTCTGTAGAGAAGCGGCGAGGGCTTTCTTTCTTTGATCTTTTTTGATTTTTTTATTATTCATTTGTTTTTTTACTTGTTTTGCATCTCGATGCGAGAGATCTCTTCTTCGTATGCTCGTAAAGCATCCAGAAATGAGATTGTACCAACAAAGTCGCCTTTAGAATCAACAACAAGCACCCTGCTTACACCCGCTACCAACATGAGTCTCAATGCGTCAATAACATACCCGTCCTCGTGAATCTGTATGCAAGGATTTTGCCCGACTAGCGTGCATGCAGTCATGAATTCCCTCACTTTTATTGATGAGGGATCTCTGCCCTGCGTAATCACTCTGGTGACATCTGTTGAAGTGATTACCCCTAATACCATCTCTTCCTCTTTTACCACAACGCCTGTCTGATGACTTTCCACCATTAGTTTTACCACATCTCTCAAGGTTGCACCATAATCAACCACTGGGGGATTTCTATTCACATAATCTCTAACTCTAGCTGTCACGTTCATAAGGTGCCTCTTGGCATCTACATCCTGATAAATATTTCTCCGAAATTTGCCACGTAATTCTTTCTATATGAAAATCCTATGACAAATTGGTCGAATTCATCGTGATTTAAACCAACACAAATGAAAAATTCTGAAGTAATAAATAAGTATGTTATCAACATTAGGCACCTCGATATTGATGAGCTGGGACCAGCCAATAAAAAATGAACTAAATTTGGTCGAAGAGGAAATCAGGAGGTGCATACACTCCAAGCAACGTCTCCTCACCGAAATATCAATGCACGTGATAGGTGCTGGAGGAAAGCGCATTCGTCCTGGTGTAGCCATTCTCAGTTATCGAGCCGTTGGTGGGGTAGACGTTGCTAGGGTTGTTGGGATTGCCGCGGCATTTGAACTCATACATAGTGCGACGCTTATCCACGATGATATCAATGATGGTGGCACTAAGAGACGTGGCAAAATCTCAGCTCACAGAAAATATGGTGTTCAACTTTCGTTAGTTGCTGGCGATTTTCTCTTTGTAAAGGGCTTCAGGGCGGGCGGATCTTTCAGCAAGGAAGTAGTAGAGATTATCGCAGACGCGTGTTCATGTATGGCTGAGGGCGAAATTATGCAGGTTGAGCATATGAATGACCCCTCAACCTCTATAGAGACTTATTTGAAGATCATAGAGGGAAAAACGGCAAAACCTATAGAAGCTAGTGCAAAAGTCGGTACGCTTCTAGGCGGTGGCTCCGCTGGGGCTATTGAGGCCTTTGGGTCTTACGGACTTAACCTTGGAATGGCATTCCAGATAATGGATGACATATTGGACATCATTGGCCGTGAGGATTCTCTGGGGAAACCAAAAGGGATGGATTTTTATGATGGAACGCCAACTCTCCCGATCATCTTAGCAATGGAGGACGGGGTTACGGGAAGGCGGTTATCAGAGCTCTTTGAGAAGAAGAAAAAAAGAAAGAAGGAAGTTGAAGAGGCGCTCAAAATTATGAGCGGATCGGAAGCAATTCGGTTATCAAAGGAAAAAGCAGTTGAGTTCTCCAGGAGAGCTGTAGATTCATTGGCCACTCTTGATTCATCGGTCTACATCGAGGCGCTACGATCACTGGCAAATACTGTGGTAGAAAGAGAATCGTGAAATTGCTTAGGATACAGTGGAATGATACTCAAAAGATACGAGAATAGAGGAGCAAATGAATGGTAATGGATGGGAGCTTGGGTATGGCTGATGAATTGTCGGCTGACATTCTAGTCGTCGGTGGTGGCCCAGCAGGTTGTACCGCAGCGAAATACGCCGCATTGAACGGGGCTGAAGTCGTTCTCATTGAACGCAAGAAGCAGATTGGAGTACCTTTTGCATGCGGAGAATTTCTTCCAGAATCAGAAGAAATCAAGAGAATTTTCCCGCATGTTGGAGAGGTCGAGTCGCTTTTCGATTTTCCCAAGCATCTTGTTTCACGTCGAACGGATATCATACGACTTTATTCACCGCATCTCAAAACATATGAAATTGACTTCAGGGGGTTTACTATCGACCGCGACCGATTCGATCAATACCTAGCGATCGAAGCTTCCAAAGCAGGCGCAAGAATTATTACAGGATGCACTTTCATTTCGATGACGGCAGATGGTGCCGAAACCTCACATGGGGGAATACGTGCTAAAATCATTATAGGTGCCGATGGCCCGTTATCTAGTGTGGCAAAAAGTTCTGGTCTGCCCAGAAATGAAGTGCTTTACCCAGCAATCACCTCTCAAGCTAACGGGCAATTCGAACCGGTAGCCGAGATGTATTTTGGAAATATTGCACCGGGCGGATATGCATGGATTCTTCCAAAGCGGGACGGCGCAAATGTCGGCGTCGGCATCGCTCGCAGGTTTTCGAAAAGTTCTCTATTTGAATATCTAATGAATTTTGCAAACAGAAAGAAATTCAATTTGAACAGAAGACCAAGAGGGAAATTTGTACCTATGGGCGGACCACTGCGACCGAACTTTAATGAAAGAGTATTGATCGTCGGCGATGCGGCAGGGCATGTGATGACAGTCAATGGGGGCGGAATCCCTACTGCAATGATCTGTGGAAGAATTGCTGGTGAGGTAGCATCAAAAGTTGTCCTATCGGGAGAATCACTATCTAGGTACGCCCGAGAATGCAAGAAACATGTAGAGAAGCCTCTTAGAACCGCGTTAGTTACTAAGAGGCTCGCCGACTTGTGCTGGGGCAATGAAAGGAGTTTGGAGTGGGCAATGAGGTTACTTGGAAGAAGAAGGATGGCACGAATAATACGATGTCGATCACTAATACCTTAGTCGATTTGAAATCCTCATCTAGACTCGTTCATACATCGATCACTCATGCCTGCGGATTTATCTCTGCTATCGACTGCACCCAGGAGAATGATTGCAATTCTCGTGGTTATTTTATTTGATTTTTCTCTAAGATCCGACCATACAATTGCACGGAAAGCGATAGTAGCAATGCAATTCGAAAGACGAAAAAAATTCAGACTTTACTCGAGGGCGTTTATAACTTGATAGAATATCTAGTAGCTATCATCGCATCTCTTACTTTCTTTTCCTGACACGCTTGCACTTGAGCGTGCAACCACATATAGGACAATTCTGGATTTCTTCCCTAAAGGTCCTTCCACAACCCTCGCATTTCATAACCCATTTATAGACTTCTGTAATTCCTTTTGTATTTAGGTTGACGTAGCTGATATTCATCGTCTTCGCTACGTTCTGGATTGAATAGTCATCAGTCATAATAATCCCATCAAGATCATAAGCGAGCGCTAGGACTTCGAGGTCCGTTTCTGATAGACGATGGATATCCCCTGTTCTCCTCGCCTGATCCGTTGTCTTCTTTATCGATTCGGGAGATGGGGACATGATTTTGATTCTAAATTCCCAATACTCAGCACGTCTATCTCCAAACTTCTTTAGTTCGTCCATTACTCGCGGTGGCGCAGCAAATTCTACCTCCTGTGGTAGATCTTGCATAGCGAAAAATGCTGACGTGTCGAGAACATAGATCACTGTGGATGATTTGTTCATATTCTTGAATATACCAATTCGTTTCCATTTTTCTTTTTTGATTGATATGCAACTCTTTTCATTTAATTCGAAATTATGCCAAGGCATTGTTAAATACTGTCATTCTCATTTGCCTCCTGGTTATGCAGAATATCCAAGTGGATCAAGAAGTAATAGACTTCATCAGAAGAAAAAGAAGAGACTACAGACTATCAACTACTTGCTATGGACCTGTAATACTTCCAATCGAAGTCAAGCCGCCAAAGGATACTGACTTGAAAATAGCTATTGGGAAGAATACCCTATACATTTCAGCGGTACAGGCGAAGTATGTATCCAGGATAACCATGTCGATGCTGTACGAAGTGGATGAAATATCCCGCAAGAAATGCAAAGTACTCCCCTGACAGCGTATATCTCAGCTCGGGAATATTGCTGTTATTTCCTCATTTAGAACTCTAATTTCGTGATCTTCAAAGAGATCTGATTGGCCAGCAAATCAATTTGAATCTTAGTTGCCTGTTGAAGAGCGCTTTTGAGATCACCTTTGGTTATAGGTCGCCGCGGTACAAACGGACATGTCATAGCTTGCCGAATTGAAATCGAGTATGTACCGATCGATTTTGCAATTTTCTCTATTTCCATTTTGTCAAATCCTATCAGCGGTCTCAAGATCGGTAGCGATATGTCGTGCTGTTCTACCGAGATGTTATGAAGAGTTTGAGACGCCACTTGTCCTAGGGAATCACCCGTAACAATGCCCTCAGCACCTATTTTGCGTGCAAAGTGCTCAGCAATTTTCAACATCAGCATTTTGCACAATATACATTGGAAACCATCATCACAGTTTTCAGCAATGTGCGACTGCCCCTCTCCAAAGGGAGCCACGTAGACTTCAATCCTATCTGAGCCAAATTCCATAAGCCTTCTTGCGACATCCCTGACCTTTTGAACATTCGATCCGTCGGTGAACGGTTGTTGACTCATATGCAACAAAGTGATACAAAACCCCCTTCTCAACATTAGGAACGCTGCTACTGGCGAGTCTATTCCTCCTGAAATCAAACTCACGAGTTTCACTTTGTCACCTAGTAAGCATTTATTCTGGCTTATCGATTACGTCGCCAAATGATCATTCCATTGCGGGGCTGTGGACAATCTACTGATCTGAAAGCAAAAAGAAGGTGTGCACATTCAATTGTTTAGCCTATTCTGTTCAACCCCTCCAAACATCGGGTATTCTATATATTCGTCCATATCATCCTCTTCCGCCTCGACAACAAGGCTGAAGAGCATATTGACAATTTCTTTCATCTGTTTCAACTCGTTTCTTAGCTCGTTGATTTCGCGGACCAGATCTTCTGTGGTCTTTGTCATTCGTTCTCCCTGTTATTGTTTAACATCGATGGGGGATATATCCTTTTGCATAATGATAACCGCTCATGTTTTTTGATTACTGACGTGAGTTGAACGAGGCAATTTTCTGACTCGTTCAAAACCTTACCTCACCGTAGTCGTCAGCCACCTTTCTATCCTCAAACCTCTCACATCGCTCGCAATAGAGCTTTTTATCCCTCTTTTTGAGTGGCATCCGACATTTTCTGCATAATGCAAGAATCACGCCGAAGTGGTGTCCAATCGTAGAAAGTTGAAGAGAGGGTTTGACTTGAACAACCCTTGCCCTCACTACATCACTAGGTCTGATCTCTTTTCCGACGTCCTGTGTATATCCTGAAGAGACTTTAGACACGTGTATCGTTGCATTTGTTTCACCAGCAATATTGCGTTCTCTTCCTTCAACAGCAATGACTTCGCATATTGCCATTGTGCTCTTGACATCAGTTATTTCAGCGTACACAATGTCCCCCACTTTTAACGTTAATGGCGGGTTTCTCGCCGAGACCTTTGCTACTTTCTCTTCATGATCAAGTATTAGGTGTCCACAATATGCTGAATAAATCTTTCCGTCTATTTCATAGGTGCCCTCGCCAGGGATAAATTCTTCAACAACGGCTACTTCATCGCCTGGAAATACGCACTTCTTGACTTTCATCAATTATCACCTTACTTCGCAATGCGCATCAGAAGAACTTTAAACTCCTTTTTCTCTTTTTTGTGGAAACTAAACATCCACGGTATCTCGAATTTATAAACCTTCTGAAATGTGATCTTCCAACCTCTCTCCCTTACGAACGTTGTAACGAAGTCGGCTGTTTCATATAAGTGCATAGAATACACAACATCTGCAATATTCATGGCTGTGGCCAGGAAGGGTCGGTCAGCGCCTTTCTTCTGGGCGCCGAATGGCGGATTCTGAATTACAGTATCTGCTCGCACGTGAAAGAAAGGCAAGATTGCAAGTATGAACTCAGCATCGCATTTGACTCGCTCTGCATTTACCTTCGCCACTCTGATTGCCATGGGATCTGCATCAACGCCTATAGCCATTCTTGATCCCAATAAAGAAGCTCCAATTGTAAATATTCCATTTCCACATCCCAAGTCGACGACAATCTTGTCCTGTATGTCCCCTTTGGCATACGCCAGATAAAGAATTTCTGCAGCAATGGGAGCTGGTGTTGTATACTGCTCCAGATGTGGTTTTGGATGTGCAAGGGGCGGGAGATTCTGTAAAATCATCTCTAGCTTCTTTTTTTTCATATTTGTCTAACCACCCACGATCAGGACGCTGTTGATTATGAACGTTTTCCGTGGTCATATGTAGTCCTGCATTTTCCGTAATAAGCTTTCAAATTTCTGCTTTCGTATTCTGCTTTCCGAAATACATTCTAATCAAATGAAGGTGTGGATATCCCTTTTTTGTCGAGAGATCTTTCCTTTTCCCATATTATCATTTTTCACTCTACCATATTGGTGGTGATCTACGGCATCAAATATGAACGAATGATCTATTGTCTTTCCGCCTATACGAATCATCGATCGATTCAAGCCAAGCTTACTCTTACAAAAAAAACATCAAGTCGAATCCTACCAGATACCTGGAAATCTCATAACTGATTCCAGGACGATCTGAACTTCAATGTCGAATAGACCTAGCGGAGCGATGTGTTTGGTTAATATCTCATTTAGTGTTTTATTATCCTGGGCATGCAACCGAATCATGATAGTCCTCTCACCGCTTACAAACAGCACTTCTGTTACGCCGGGAACATTCTTTAGTCTTGCAAGATCCTGACTCGTCACATTCTTTCCTGCATTTGCGAACACTACAGCATCGGTATTCATTCCCATTTGTTCGCAATTTACTATAGCTGCATATCCCAATATAATCGAATTATCTTCAAGTCTCTTTATCCTGTCTCTGATCGTTGATGGCGATCTGCGCATCCTCGACGCAATTTCATTATAGGTAATCTTTCCGTCAGTCGCAAGAAGCTTGATTATCTTGCGATTCATCTCGTCAATGACCACCACCTAACGATCCTCCCTCCTGTGCAGATATTCGGCCTGCAGAAATTTATGTTTTTCTAGTTCGGCCGCAAAAGTGTCGACTTATCGAATAGAAAACCGCTAAACGAGCGTGTACTTAACATATGATTATTCGAATGGTAACCTTATATAGGATTCTTTTTCGATAGAGGGAATACGTCACAGGCGGTATTGCCAGATTTCGAGCTATAATTCAATTATTTATCCGCAAAGAAACATAGGCTATCACATTAATAATGCAGTCGCTATATCCATCAAACATCAATTTATTTTTGCATATATCCCATGTTCAGATTTCATGCTGGGGAAGTTACCTTAACTTTTCCATTTGAGTCATAATACCTCTTTCTTATCCAAAATGCAACATTTACTAGACTTATTAGTACAGGTACCTCAACAAGAGGACCTATTACAGTAGCAAAGGCTACGCCAGATCCAATTCCAAAGATTGCAATGGCAACAGCAATTGCAAGTTCAAAATTGTTGCTGGCAGCAGTGAAACTCTGAGCAGTTGCATGTGGATAGTCGAATTTGAGTTTGATGGACAGTCGGAACGAAAGTAAGAACATTATTGTGAAGTAGAGGATTAGTGGAATTGCAATTCTCATTACATCGAGCGGGAGCTGAATTATGTATTCTCCCTTTAGTGAGAACATAACCACTATTGTGAAAAGAAGCGCAAGCAGGGAAACTTTACCGAGCTTGGGTATGAATTTCTTGTCATACCATTCGGCCCCTTTTCTCGGAAGCAGCGCATAACGTGTAATGATCCCTGCAAGAAAAGGAATCCCTAAATAAATGAGAACGGACTGCGCAACTTCCCAAATCGATATATTAACTGCAACTCCAGATCCTGGTGCTATAAATTCCGAAAGCACGAATATCATGAAGTAAGCATAGAAAGAGTACATGATGATCTGGAAAATTGAATTGATGGCCACAAGTATTGCAGCGTACTCTGAATCCCCCTCAGCCAGCTGATTCCATACAAGAACCATGGCAATACATCGAGCTAAACCTGTTAAAATTAATCCAATTCTGTATTCAGGCAGATCTGGAAGGAATATCCAAGCAAGCGTGAACATCAAGAAAGGCCCGACCAAGTAATTCAGTGCAATAGAGGTTCCGAACATTAATTTAGATTCTGGCATTTTGGTCAACTTTGATAATTCTTCGTACTTAACTTTTGCAAGTGGTGGATACATCATTAGGATCAGACCAATTGCGATTGGAATTGAAGTCGTGCCTATACTCATCGAATTGAGAACATCGGCTACAGCAGGAAATATTGCTCCCAAAGCTACACCAATGAACATCGCTAAAAATATCCATAATGTTAGGAACCTGTCCAGAAATGAAAGCTTCTTTGAAATCTGTTCTGGCATAATTTTTCCACCTAGTTCCTTCATTCGTTCAATGAACGGTTATATCAATTCTTTTTCAATTTCAAAAAAATTGAAAATCATTTACACTATTTAAATGCTTTGCAGAAAGGACGATCTTATTATTGATGGGATCGATTGTTATGCAAAAAAGCATAATGGGTTCCAAATGCGCTTGTTGTTTAATTTGATCAGATTGAATAATGCAATAGTTTGAACGGCGGAATGCTGCTTCTTACATTATTTACTGCAAAATTCGCTTGAAGGATTGATAATCGCGACTGGCTCGTAATTAGTACAATCCGTCTGGTAACTCAAAGAGTAAATGTAGATCAAGTTCTCGCAGATGATTCTGCAATTGATTCGGTCGTAGGCACGTCATTCGGCGAAACATTAATAAACAACGTGGATACTTTCAAAAAAAGTTGAAATGGTAAGATCATGGCGAATCCATTGGTTGATGCGCTTATCGCTGGTTTAAGCAACGTGATGAACTATCTTTCCGAGCACACCCTTACTTGTCTTATTCCAGCATTTTTTATTGCTGGCGCAATTGCTGCATTTGTAAAAAAAGATGCCATATTGAGATATTTTGGTCCTACCGTAAAAAGATACAAGTCATACTCAGTAGCATCAGTTTCCGGAGCTGTTTTGGCGGTTTGTAGCTGTACCATTCTGCCCTTGTTTGCAGGAATATATAGAAAAGGAAGTGGCATAGGGCCGGCGATTACATTTCTATTCGCTGGACCTGGCATTAATATCCTTGCAATCGTTTACACCGCCCAAGTTCTCGGATATGATCTGGGGTTTGCAAGGGCTGCAAGTGCTGTTGCCCTGTCCATAATCGTTGGGTTAATAATGGCGACAATTTTTAAGCGTCACGATGTCTCTCTAATACAAGAAAAGAAGGAATTTTTGCCGGCGTCCTCGGCAAATTCTAGACCAAGATGGGCGTCCGCGATGTTCTTTGTCATTCTCATATTGATTTTGATCATTGCTGCATCCAAAATTGATTGGGTGTTAAAACTCGCGACAGTTTATTTACTGACGGTTGTTATCGCCGCACTTCTGATATACTACTTCGAACGAGATGAAGTCACCAATTGGGCTTATGAAACGTGGGATTTGACAAAGAAGATTTTTCCGATTCTTATCGCAGGGACTTTTATTGTTGGTATAATTGCATATTTCCTACCACCAGAGATGTTCAGGCCATATCTCGGCAACAATTCCATATCTTCAAATCTATTAGCATCATTCATAGGTGCAATTCTCTATATGCCAACGCTTCTTGAAGTGCCTATCATTGGGACCACTTTTGGCTATTCAAGCGGTGTCATGGCTGCTGGTCCAGCATTGAGCCTCTTATTGAGCGGTCCAACAACTAGTCTTCCATCTATTGCAGTTTTGTATAGGATCATGGGTGCGAAAAAAACCACGATATATTGGTTTACTGTTGTAATCTTGTCTGCACTTGCAGGTTTCATCTATGGAATGATAGTGGGATAAAGTATGGCAGAGAAAAGAACATGTTGTCCCGAATCATCTGCGAGAAATGTGAGAAAGATTGACATCGGCGGTTGCTTGATAGGCATCAGCCAACTCGACGAAGTCATAGATCAAGTTGTGAAGTTAGGCATCGAAGAGGAAAACGCTCTCAGAAAGGAACTACTGAAGCGAGTGAGAATCTATAACTATGTGCCATCTGATGCTGAAAAGGAGTACGAAGCTGCGCTATTGAAGGAATATTTCAAGAAAAGGGAGAGGAGGTGATTTTGTGAAGATAGAGGTACTGGGAATGGGATGCATGAAATGCAAGAGGTTAGAGAGATTGGTTCTTCAAGCAGTTGAAGAGCTGGGAGTTGTAGCGGAGGTGGTAAAGGTGGAAGATTTGAACGAAATTACAGAAAGGGGTATTATGATGACCCCCGCACTTTATATTAATGGCGAAGCAAGGGCTGTCGGTAGGGTGCCTTCGTTGGATGAAATCAAATCAATGATTAAGTCAGCATTATGAAAGGGGGTAATAAATGTCTCAAGATAAGGGTGCGTGTCTCTGTGGTGGTGCAGTCCTTATTTATCCTTGTTCAGGCGGGTCGAATGTCGGACAGATTGCGAACGAGGTGGCCAAAAGATTAGCGACCGAGGGAAAGGCCCGAATGGCATGCATTGCTGGCATTGGAGGGCACGTGAGTGGAATAGTAAAATCCGCAGAAAATGCAGAATTCACTATTGTTGTTGATGGGTGTCAATTAGCGTGTGGGAAGAAATCCTTTGAGCATCATGGGTTAGTGCCAACGAAACATGTAGTGATTACGGATCTTGGGATAAAGAAATCATACGATCTAAACGCCTTTGTAGAGAAGGATATTGAACATGTTTCAAAACATGTTATTAGTCTGCTTCCAATGCCATCAAGAGCAATTTCAATATCCCGGAACACTGAGTGATTCTACATATTAATCCTAATCTAGAAATAATAGTGTTAGAAATATCGCGGGCAAGCAGCGGGAAGTCTAAGATCGAATTCTTCCTATAAGAAAAATCACTCTTATAGTACGAGTGCGATCGTTTTTAGCCTTAACGGAAATTTTTTGGTTCTATTGCCCAACGAATGATCCTTTCCCTGCCTTGGATTCTCATTGCGCACTCACATGTGGCTACTTGACAGTCGTGAGAAATGAATTTCTGAAACAGGGGGTTTTTATCTATCAATCACTTGCCCTTGACTTTATTAAGTCTTCTATGGAGGAAATGGACGTTCAAAATCTAATTATCCTATAAATTCTAGCACTGGGAAGTTGTTTTTATCTTGATTTTTCTATATGAATTGCCATGAGAACTCTTCTTTTCAGAAGCGATAATCATATCTTTACATGCTTTTCCATGATGCAAAGAAAACAGGTTCATGTGCTCCCCTATACAACATTCGTTTAATTCATTCTTTTGTGTGACCTCATTGTTTTATGTCCGTATGGCGCAGGCAATCGAGAAACAACAGTCACAGTACCATAAATAATTAATTGCAGTATTCTATTTCTCTATTCTAAAAATTACAAGAGAAGCTTTTCGAAGCAGCTATATTTTTATTTGTTCATATTTTCAGAAAAGCTATTTTGCGTGTGAAACCATACGCACTTTTTCAACAACTTCTGGCATGACTTCAAGGAAGTAATCAACTTCGTCGTGGGTATTCATCCTACTTAGACTTACTCTAAGAGAAGATCTTGCTTCTTCAGGTCTCAATCCGCACGCGATGAGTACATGTGAAGGGCGAGGATCTCTTGTAGAACACGCTGATCCTGTTGAGGTCGCAATCCCTTTCGCATCCAGTTCTAATACTAGTGCTTCACCCTCAGTGAAATCAAATCTCAGATTGACATTATTGCACAATCTCTTGTACCTGTGACCGTTCAGATGTGAGCCGCTGACTTCAGAAAGAACCCCTTCTATAATGCGTTCTCTCATTGATTTCATTTTTTCTACATCAGCGCTCATGCTTTCTAGTCCTATTTCTACGGCTTTACCAAACCCAACAATGCCGCTTACGTTTTCAGTGGATGAACGCAAACCCCTTTCATGGCCTCCTCCATGAAGTAGTGGCTCTATTTTCACACCCTTCTTGACCATGAGCGCTCCTACCCCCTTCGGACCATGAATCTTGTGTGAAGAGATCGAAAGGAGGTCAAATTCATCCCTTTGGACGTTTAATGGAATCTTCAGGAAAGCTTGAACTGCATCTGTATGAAAAAGCGCACCATAGTCGTGCGCTATTTCTCCAAAAGCTCTAATTTTCTGAATAGTGCCAATTTCATTATTAGCTGCCATTATTGAAACAAGAATCGTCTCACGATCAATTGCTTCTTTCAGGTGCTCTTCACAGACTAACCCATTATTGCCAACTGGAAGATATGTTATTCTGAACCCACACGATTCCAAGTACTGACATGTATGTAGCACGGCATGATGTTCAATTGAACTCGTGATGATATGATTTCCTTGTTTTCGATTAGCAAAAGCCACCCCTTTTATTGCGAGATTGTCCGATTCAGTGCCACTTGATGTGAATACTATCTCCCTCGACGTGGCTCCTAGTGACTCACTGATGATCTCTCTAGCTTCCTCAATCGCATCATCCGCATCTCTACCGTAAGAATGCAAACTTGAGGGGTTTCCGAACTTTTCGCAAAAAAATGGAAACATTGCCTCTAGTACCCTATCATCCATTCTAGTCGTTGCACTGTTGTCGAAGTAAACCCTTTTGATCATGGTTAGTCCCTCTTTTGTAATGACTTTATTCATCATTTTTTTCCACGATGATAGTGTATAAGTTTTCGCTAATAGGTCGATTTCGATTAATACATAAGTTTTAGTAGAAACGAACATCATTCATTGGTTTACACGTGTCTACAAGTTCTAAGAATTAGCTATTAAGAATTTTTCCTTCAATACATCTCAAATATATGGCTTTGTTGATTTAATTAGATGGAATTGGTGAATCATAAGCACCCAGAAATCGTTCTTCAATATTCATCTGTGACTACTCACTCCATTCTTCAGCATTGTGATCAATCTGCAATGATTAAAAACCGATCATTTTCTGAGCATTGATTTCACGTACGATTTGTCTCGTAATTCCAAATATATCAAAACACGTATTGGAAATAGAGATTTAATTTACAGTAAAGCATGTGCAGTTTCATTCACTCGTTGCATATAATCTCATGTCTTGATACCGGCTTCCATCTTTCTTGTAGTGTGAAACCGAATTTTTCGAAACGAAACTAGCGATTCGAATGCCTAGTTTGAAGATTGAATCAAAAATCAGGATCCGATCTAAATATTCTTGTAATTTCTCATGCTGCTATGGTCGCCCTCGTTGTTTTTTTGATGAAGATTGATAAGGTCATTTCAAAATAATTTTAAATACTTTTAAATACCTCCAAAACATTTTGAAATACCATGCAAGAAACTCTAAAAAAAGCCCATAAGAAGATTTTACTCATAAGCTGCAGTGGTGCATCGAATACGGGCACGATGTCTGATCATGCAGTTAGAGAACTTGTTCTTGAGCACCTGGATGATTATCAACTCCTCTGCTTACCTGCGCTCGGTCTTAGAAGAAAAACGGCACTTGAAAATTTGAAGAGCGCTGATTTTGTAGTTGTTTTAGATGGATGCTCGATGAAATGCGCTTCGGAAATATTGCAAAAAAGAGAACGATCACCTGATGTATCGATCGAACTAACAAAAGACTGCGGAATTAAAAAGAACATGACGCCGGATTTCAATAAGAAAGAAGTTGAGAGAATAAAGAGAAGAGTAATTGAGGAAATTGAAAGGCGATGGTATGACAAAATTATTGTTTGATCCAGACAAATGTACTCTCTGCGGAATATGTGCCGACATATGCCCCAATAATGCAATCGAATTAGGGGAGGATATGCCGCATCTAATGAATGCCGATCAATGTTCCTTATGCGGCATCTGCGAAGATCAATGCCCTGTGCATGCAATTACCATCCCATCCAAACCCGCTGTGGAACTGACCAATTCTGAAGAATTTAACAACAAGGAACTCTTTGCAATATCGAAGAGTTTTGTGGGATTGCTAGATCTGCGAAAAGCTCCCGTTGGTGTAAAATTGCTAAAGCCAGCGGATTCAATACCTCAACACTTTAAGAAGGCTGAAATGCCTTTGCGTCATTGCGTGTCTGTCCATATGGCATCCCTAGGGGCTTCTCTCTATCTTCCTGCTGATGCTCATGCTTGCGTGGCAGCACGAGCTGCCTTTGGCATATCTGACCTTCCTGAGAAAGTCAAATCCGGAAAGGTACCCTATATGCATGGTCTCGCAGCATCTGTAGAAGCTGCTGCGAGGATTATGGCAGAAGTTCCGAAGTTAGATATTGGTAGCGCTGTTGGAACATTGGTGGGGCCATTACAGAGCTATGATAGACCACCGGATGTTGTTATCTTAACGTGCCTCCCGAAACAGGCCATGTGGATTGCCAACGCGCTTATTTACGATAGTGGTGGTCCCCGAATTGTCGCAAACTTTGCCGGTATGCAAGCATGCTGTGGTGACTCAACAACAATACCTATAAAAACGGGAAATGTCAATTTTTCGCTTGGATGTTATGGATGTAGATACGCAGGGAAACTGAGAGATAACGAAATGTATGTTGGCATTCCCTGGGTGCGTGTGCAATCCGTTGTCAATGGTCTGATTGGATTAAGAAAAGCTATGGGGAAACTAAAAGAATATCAAATTGATAGATCGTAGATAAAAGCTCAGCCCAAGAGGATAATACTGAATTGGTAACGTACCTCAAGGTGTTAATTGGATGCTTGAGATATTTCGTCAAACTCATCGCCGTTTCAATCGCCTCGTGCACAGCGATCTATTGGGTGAGTGGGCAAGTGCAATCCTGGCTTTTCTTATAGCTAGAACTTGGCATCAGGTATCTATTTGACAGTTCATGTAGCCTTCAGCAACATTGTAGATTAATTCGCAAGCCTCTAATGCTTCTTCTCTCAAGTTTGCTTTGATGAGGATTTTCCCATTTGAGTATATGTGACAGACTGCTCCATTTTTCTCCATAAGCAGAAGCAAGAAAACCGGTGAGAGTGAAGTCTCTCCAATCCCTCTTTCTTTTATACGCGATTCGAGGGCCGCCAAATCTATTTTCATGGGTTCATGTGGCGTCGCTTCATATTCTTCAATCCCAGAGCAGAGCTTTCTTAAAACGAATTTACTAGTAGTCATTTAGACTCACCATCCAAGCCGGCATCAAGGAGCAACTTCGCAACGCTTTTTCTGGCATCAATGTATTTACGATCTTTGAGGACCTCGCACGATTCAAGTCGCACCTTATCTTCTAAAAGGTCAACGACGAAAGCTAAACATGTTGGGTACCTGCATTTTCCACAATTTGTCCTTGGCATCAATCTAAGAATATCAACTACTGTCACTCGTTTCCTTTTCTTGTAACCCAGTGGATCGATCTTATCCTTCCTTCTCTCAACATCATTAATCCAAGCGGCTATCTCCTTAATGACTGATTCGGCCTCTTCTAGGTCAGTCAATTGAGTGATTCCGACACGGCCATACCTATCAATTGAAATTACTCTTTGTCCATATTTGTAGGAAAGCACACCAGCATCCTCATCAAAACTAGAATTTGGTTTATCACTCGCGAGGTATGGCAAAAGTACGCATATATTTCCTTCAAGTCGATATCTGACTCTTATCTTTCTACCGTCAGCAATGCAGGGAAGCCTCTCTTCGAGCATCCAATTTTGAATCGTCATATAACATCATCACCGGCCATTACAGCATAATTTGCCGAAACGGCGTTACTATTTTGGCAGTTACAATAGAATTAAGTAATGGTAGGATATTTCAATTTTTTTGAAAATACCTGACGGAAATTCGTGGTGAAAAGATGGTGTCTAAGGTGCGTGTCAACATGAGCGTCTGCGGTAAGTCAACTGTTATCTCAGTCAAACAAAATGATGACGGAGATTTTGAAATTGAAGTGGAAACTGACTGCAATAATGTCAGAGAGTTTATTGAAATGCTCGGCAGATTAACTTTGACAGACATAGCAGACAAACCAAATAGTCGAATATGGGAATGCTTTAAGAAGGCAAAAATGAGCTCGACTTGTCTGTGTCCAGCTGGGGTTATAAATGCGGCATGGCTGGAGGCTGGAATGCTCTCAAAAAATTTGGCACTCTCAAAAGGAAAAATATCAATAGATTATTTGGAATAACGCAAAAAATCCCATAGCATTATCCGCGTCGCCTAAAGAGATTCCACTACACATTAATGAATCCGAGTATTGCAAACATGTCGAGCAATCAATAAACAAAACATTTTCTGCACTGGATTTGTGTGGAGAATTTGGGTTTTGCCATTAGTTATTTCAGTTTTGAATCTCAAATTTTGCATTGGCGACTTCGTCAGAGGTGTACTCAATAAAATATTGCACCCCCTCATTTTTTGAGCTTGTAGCGCTTCACCTAAAAAAAGGTAATCAATGCAATGAGAACAAAGGCATTAATTCACGTTGTTGATGGAAACCGCGAGTCCGCGTACTCGCTCGAAAAAGTTACGTTCACTAATCACATCGGCGAATTTTGCAGAAGTTTTTCAACTGGAGTTTATTTATTGTCCAATGATGTTTTGATGTCTTATTTAAAGTGATGACGGCAGCTAATTTCCCGATCTGATGGTACAATGATAAGCGGCTATTTTCTCGCAAAATTTACTGCGAATTTTACGAAATAGAAGAAATTAAATGCCTAGTCTTATAGTCACTTTTTCAGTAATTTATTTGCTAATCTCCCAGCAGATGTACATTCGTCCGTGGAAGAGCGCCATGAATCATACTGCTCAGTTATATCCTCGTTATGATACTGCACATTGATTGTTGTCCTCAACTTTCGACATGTCCAGTAATAGAAACGAGGATATCCACACCAATTATCAGAATTTTTGCATCTAGACTTTCGGTTCTCGATATCAGGTACAAGGTTGCACATACGAAAGATATCGGAAGCGTAGGTGTGGTAGAAGCTTTCGATCTTTTTGAATTGATGTCATTAATCGAATCCATTGATAACGTGGATATGCGGGCTTTGGCCATGGTATATAATTGTCATGGTTTGGAAGCATCGTCAGAGTGAAGATCGCATGGAGCTTACTTTCGAAATTTCCTTGAGCGATTCCGCATCACACAAAGAAAACGAGATTTTTCTTAATATTATTAAAAAAAACAAATATGCCAGAGATGCAATTTCTAAAATCTGGAGATAAGATTCATTTCGCACAAAGGCTAGCAGCTAAATTTACTATTTTCCGTGCTAATCTCATTTATCGCCTCTCTCGTAACGAAATTATGATTATGGTTTCTTCCATTTCACATTCGTGTTTGCATGCTCATGGAGCGGTGGAAAGGACAGCTGTTATGCGCTCTGGAAATGTTTACAGCTTGGATTTGATGTAAAATATCTCCTTAACACATATAGGAAGGAAAGTGGCAGGGTGGCCTTCCATGGATTAAGAGCATCACTTATCCGGATGCAATCCGAATGCATCGGATTTGACTTGAAACAAGTGGAAGTCGATGGCGATGATTACGAAGTCCAGTTCAAGCACTCTCTCAAAGAACTTAAGTCAATGGGTATAAGAGGTATTATTTTCGGTGATATCGATATTGAGCAAAATAGGCGGTGGTGCGAGAGGGTTTGCGCAGATGTAGGATTGCAAGCTCATTTCCCTTTATGGAATATTGATCAAAAACAGTTGTTGATAGATTTTATTCGATCGGGATTCAAGGCCTTAATCGTCTCTGCGAATTCCAAATTCTTTGGTGAAGAATGTCTCGGCATAAATGTCGATGAGAAATGGATTGACCTGCTTGATAGGTTGAGGGCTGATCATTTTGGAAAGGATCTAACCTACTGCGGAGAAATGGGCGAGTACCATACATTTGTCTTCGATGGACCTATTTTTCGACAACCTGTTCGGTTTATGCTTGGCGACAAGGTCTGGATTAATGGATATTGGCTCATTGATGTTTCTTCTTCTGATTGACAAATGTTCCAGATCTCATTCTCATTTGGAACATTCATCTGGATTCATCAATGTCAAAAATGGAATTTCCATTAAAACCAAATCTATGGATCACGTGATACAAATCAGCATTGTTCAGAGTCGAACGCTCCGTCAATTCAATACAAATAATTGATCCTTGTGAGCCAATCGAATTCGAATATGTATATGCTATGGAAGCATGTCAGTCACAATAATCTACTGGACAACCTGCAATGATGCGACGAGTGGGCGCCTATTTTGTAAGACGGAGAGGTGATTAAAGAGGATCATAATGAGGAGAGGATCTTCTCACGACGCTGTAACAATTGCAGATCCCAAAAGAGGGCTTTCTGAAGGTGAGCGTTGTGGATCGAATGGCTGCGCGTGAGAGCTGATTTCAGAATCTTGATTGGTTGATGAGCAAGATTGTTGAAAACAAACCGGCAGTCTTTTTTTCTAATTACGATGGTAAAATACCCGGTTATTTTGTGGGCCGGATCGAAAACCTTGTGATTACAAAAGAAACGGAGGATGAATCTGTAACTGTTATGTTTAAAAGGTGGCAGGCATAGAGTTTTAGAAGAAAGCTTTACAGTGCGATTTTTGAGTGACTCGAGGAAAAAAGTGTTTTGTGCATTGAATCGGATCTAGATAATCGTGAGTCGTTTGGTTTATTTTTCTCGCAGTGACTCGCTGAATTGAGCAAGAGATTCAGGCTAACTCTTTCGTGATCTAATTGAAACATCGTTAAGCAAGTATCATTAATTCAAAGGTTGATGCGATCATTTCATGTGTAGTTCGTCAAGTCTAATATTATCATTTTCTTAGGGATAGTTTCCATGTCAAATGGGATCCGCCTGGGTTCCTATAAGCTCATTAATCCATGTTATTTATTTCGTTTCCGCCACTTCATTGTCATTGTGAAACCGATGACTGTTAATGCTATCAAAGCGATTATTATTATTGCCCAAACAGTAGCTGAAAGTCCCGCGAAAACTAACTGCTCTCCTTTTTCTGGAAAAGTAAATTCGTAGTATTTCTCTACTTGATTTCCCGCATAATCTACGGCCCGGATCGTCAACTCGTGATGACCTGTCCCTAGCCAGTCTACAAAAGCTGATGCTGTGGTGGAATTATAATACAAACTATCATCGTCAATTATTAATTCAAAATGATGCACGCCACTGATCGAATCGACGGAAGACCAGTTTAACGAAACTGCTCTTTCTTCCTTGTCAACGGAACAGGAGGTCTCTATGAATGCTGGTGCCTCAGAATCGATTTTAATAATCTCGCGCTTCGTCATACCTAGATTGCCCGCTCGATCAGTACCGAAATAAAGGAGCTCGTGCTCACCGCTTGAGGTTATTGTGATATTTGATTCATATTCTGACCACTCCTCCGAATCCAGTCGATAGAAAATTGTGCCGCCAACACTTATTTCATCGATTACCGCAAGATCGATGGTTACCTCCGATCGATACCATCCGTACTCATTCTTTTCTTCTGCTATTTCTGCAAGTACCAATGGTTTTGAATGATCAACAACAGTTCTGGCATCAGGTTCTTCAGGTGCCGCCTCTTCCTGCAAACAAAAATCAATTGCTACACTATAGAAATCGTAGACGCCCTCTCCACACGCTAGGTTGGTATCGAAAAAAATAACGTTTGTTTCCCAGAGGCCAGAGGGAGTTTCTTCAGTAACATACAGCGTATATGAGGATGACTCATTGAATCTGTAGTAGAGTTTACAGTATTTAACCCCAGAACCGCCAATATCATTCGCATAGATGAATACTGGTATAATATTCGAACGATAGAAAGGTTGAAGCTCTCCAACGCAAGAACTAGGCGGATTCTTATCGATGCCTAACAAGACGACTTGATCGATGTACACGCCTTCATACGGCCCCAATCCCACTATGCTATCACTGATGAAGTTAAATTGTATATACTGGGTCTGAACAGGAATTTCAATGTTTGCCTGTTCCCAGCCAGAAGATATGGGTTGTGGTTGCATAAAAACCCTAATCCACGTTGTCCCCGTCCAGCATGTTACTTCAAAAAAATCGTTGAGATTTATTGTTCCCGTTTGTGCCCAGTAGTAAAATATTAAGTTTACTGATTCATAGCCACGCAAATCGCCGACATACAACCTCATAAAGGCACTCATATTCTGATCGTATTTATGAAGAACGGAGTTTGGCAAATATAAAATTCCATAAGTCCCATTCTGTGCACACCAAACGCTCGTATCTCCATTGTATGCGCGATACTGCGAAGTGCCCCAAAAATCGTAACCAGACAATGGATTGTTATCTCCTACTTCCCAGCTGTCCAATTTGTTATCTTCAAAGTCGTCCTGAAAGATCACATTTGGCATATCGATTATTAATGCTTCGGAAACTCCAGACATGGCAGGAAAGATTGTCACAAACAGGATTGCAGTGACAGCGAATATACTAATGACCGAAAACAAGCTAGATCTCGTCATTTGCGCCTCCTTATGAAGATTAATAGAGCTACTGCCGTTACAGCAATGACCGCCCCAATGAAGATTAAAACGGTGGGGAATTCTCCCGTTGTAATTTTTCCTCTCGTAATGGAAAGTCCATCGCCAAGCGATGTCCAATCGCCTGTGACAATGATCTCCTCGCCGGGAGCAATCGTCAATTCCTCCTCACCAACCGTTTCTGATTCGCTGCTACGGAGAATAACCTTACAAGATATCTCTGAATTTCCATAGTTTCTGATACACAGTCCCATGCAATTTTCCGTGGCCAGTATCTCAATATCCCCCTCCATTTGCATAGATATATTCTCAAGAATGTATTCTCTTTCTACAAGATCGAGACGATGACCAATACCCATTGAAAAATCCTCGTCCTGAACCCCGCTCTTAAGCCTAAGTCCCAAACCGTACTGATTGCTGCCAACATCGATTCTGATATTGTCTCCTCTGTCATGTCCTATTGATTTGTTGGAAATGCCATATACAGAACGACCCGCATTCATTATAAACGTGTATTCAGCCTGACCTGTATCATTAACAACTAGGTCAATAACCCTATCTGAGGGCAGAATCATTCCTTGAATCCCGCCATATGGATTAGCCTGCATTGGAATAGGTAAGGGTATTGGTAACAAATGTGTCAAAGTGATTGCCACCGCTCCGACAAAGATACTTGTCAAAATCGTGCCCGCAACAAGCCAACCATCGATGAGATCATAATCCGTAAGATTTGTCACGGAGTATGGCACATACCAGATAAAATCATTCCAAAGCTCTCCACCTTCGTGGATCCATGAAAATCCATTTTCGTCAAGGATAATATAAGGATAATTTGAATAATTATAGTAATCTGTTGCCAAAATGACCGAGGCATACGGCCTATTGGAGTCATAGACGTATATTTTCCACCAGCCTGGATGCTCTTCTACATACCAGGGCACAACCGCATGAGCCCCTATGCATTCCATAATCCCCTCATCTAACCCTCGATATTCTGCCACGCATAGTATCCCTGGTGTTCCGTATTTAACATCTCGAACGAGTTGTCTCAGTTCATTGTTGACGAAGCTACGCAAGTTTCCTGACTGAAGTTGTTTTTTTATTTGAGCTGCATAAAGACTTAGAAGTTCCTGAGAAATTTGAGATCCCTGATGTGCCTGAATAAATCTCCTCGCATAATTGCTCAAATTTTGATATTCGTTGTCGATGTAACCAGGTCGATATGGCCAGTGCTGATCACCAGTGTGTGCTGTCAGATTGTCTGGTATTGGAACCCGATGATCATAATGCCATATGCTGAGTGAAGACATGCCAAAGCACTCGCCAGGTTCACACATGAGTTCGAAGACCTTCTTCCAGAGTTGCGCAAGAATCGTCCACCACCAATCTTGATCACCGGGCCCCCTCAATTCTCCCCTGCCAAAAACATCAACCATTCTTTCCCATCCAAGCCGCTCATTTCCAGGATTGTGGTAGGGGATACCGTAGTCCCATTGGTAAGGCCTGATCACTTGAATTTCCTCAGTTACGACATCGCTGGACAAGTGCTCCACATCGACTGTGGAAGCCATGCATCTTATAAGCTTTGTGTTAACTGCATCGGGTAGCGGTGTTCCAGATGGCCAGGGGATATTCAAATTCCTTACGATTATTTTCTGAGCAACGTGAGTAGGAAAAGGATCCGTGAATTCAAGAATTTCACCATATTCTGGATAAAGTTCTGGTGAATAATAACCTGCACCAGCGCCTACAGTGATTGATACTATTCCCTCCGGATCGTCCGCTATGACTGTAATCTCTATTTGAGAATCATCATTGGGAAATACTCTCTCCAGATTAACATACAACTGCAGGGTCGGTGGTGTTCGACTGCCTATATATATGTTCTTTTGTGTCGCCTGCGTATTTGTCCTTTTATCCATCGCAACGGCCATTAAATAAACTTCTCCATACGAAAACTCAGACTCGTATGTAATTCCTAAGTTGGTGATATTGGTCTCCTCATATGGTACCAGCATTTCTTCCTCCATTACCCCTTGGATGAACAACTGAACTCTGTACAGACATATGTCGTCAATTGCAGAAACTGTTACTGAGACTGTATCTGTGGGTCTGATATCCTCGGATGGAATCACCTCAATCGACACCTGCGGGGGAGTCACATCATCTCTCCAAGGAGGAGGTTGAGGAGGCGGAGGCTGCTGTATAGGAGATGAGGATCTATATCTTACGTAAATATACGGTGTATAATTGCCGTCAGTAACGGAAGCTCCCTGATAACTATAGAATCTAGTGCCACTTTCTCTCACAATATTGTATGGATAAGGTTCGATGTAAATACCATTCATCGAAGCCTGTTCATTAAACCAGGCCCTAACCCATGAAGTTATGTTTTTGCCGATTGCCCCGGTAAGATGACCAATATCCCAAATCAGTGGGGTATATGGTTCAGATAGATATAGGTCAGGTTGATTTTGCCATGTTGTCGTCGCACCCTCCCAGAATTCTGAAATCAAATACAATTTTACATCATCGATTCCATCAAGTTTGTATAGATTTAGACTTGCAAATAGAATTTCGGAATCAGCTGGTAATACACTGATATCAAAATGAATAAGAGAGCAGTACCTGCCTGGAAACTCAAACTCGGTGTAATTCCCTACTTTCAGATAATCTTCCATTTCGTAATGTTGACCCTTTTGGAGCTCGAAAATATAAGTGTCGTCCCATTCTGCCCAGATTTTTATTTCGCTATATGAAACACCACTTGCAGGTTTCAGAACAATACCGGAACAAAAAAGGCTTATGATAATGGCATCGCAAATCAAAAAAGTCCACATTTTCGAAAAATGATGAAATTTTGAGGTTAAAATGGGCATGCAACTAATAGTTAATACCCCCCCTCAAGAATACATTTTTCGTATAACGTATTTTAATATTTCGATGAAAGGCGCGTTTTATATTACTAAATTAGTGTAAATGAATAGGAAGTTTGAAATAGCAATTCATAAGGGAGATTAAAGACAAATCACGTTTAGTCTGATTCATTTTTTACCATCTAAATTGAATATAACGGGCTAATGAATCCGTAAGACTCCGCCTCACTTTGGCATTTACCATCTAGAATGCTCTACCCTTTATAAACTCGGATCATTAATAAAGAACGGTCCTGGCGGAAAAGGTCACGATTCATGCTGATGGATAGTAATCGCTATAGCATTGATAGGCACTATGGTGGTGCCCATTAACGGCTCTACTTACAGCGTTTCGCATCCAGTATTGCAAAAGATCTTGGAATGATATTTACGATGATCCGTCCGGATCTCGTGTATTGTTCTTTGCACTTCTAGTTGCTTTTTATCATAAGCAATAAATTGATTCACAGGCAGGAAAGCATTGGATTTCGTATCTAAATGAGCGATCTTGTTACGGCATCATTCTTTTGAAACATTGCCACCAGTTGATGGCAACTGGCTATATTTGGGATACCTTAGAGAACTGGTTGTGTATTGTCTCGGCAGCTACGACCACAATCTAGATGGAAATATTCCCCTCGTAGCGAGTGTTAAAGGGCGTTGGGCATCAATGCTATGACACTATGCATCTAAGAAACGATTGGGCTCATATTGGGATGCGCCACTTACTTATTTATTTTGTTGGAATCCATTTTTAACAAAAGTGAATATCGGATTTTCGGTCATACTCTTTCCAGCTTCGGATTTAAAGAAAAGTCGTTTTGAAAAATACCTAGAACATTTTTATTCCTTTAGAATGACACAATTTCAAAATGTTTCGTGGGCCTTTCAATCGTCCTGCCCCTTGGCGAGTTGCGACATAATAACCTTTATGAAGTCATGTTGTTCATCTTCATTGCCCATTCTATTTCTCTTCATCTTTACCAAATTAAGAAAAGGAAGAAAATGATGCTTGATCCTTCATCGATCTTCCATAAGAGGCCCTTTTGGGTCTTATTAAATTGCATCCCGTACTTTCCGTCTAATCTCATTATGCCATTCTATCTTTAAAAAGTACTCAAAGGCTTCTACAATTGGAAGCTTGTAGCCTTTTCAATATAACACCAATCATAACGTCCACTTCTATTGATCAGCGGATGGCATTAAAGATGATTGGAAAGGGTGCTCACTAAGGGCGGCATGTATATCAACGCAATTGGTATTTCGCATGCCTTTTATCTCACCATCATTTGAAACCATATCTTAGCTGGCTTCCTCCCCTCGTGAGTAGGAATGAGATCTTTTTCATCGCCAAATACGAGTTTCATTATGAATTCGATGGAAGGGACATTGATTGATTTGCTACCGAAACAGTTGCATCAATGAGGAGTACGGGCATGTCGACGAGTCCTGCGCTTTCGGTTGTAGTCATGCCAACCATTGCATCGATTCCCGTAATAATTATGCTACTTATTGTCCCGCTAGTTCACGCCAGATTGTGCTGGAATCGATTGCACTTATATACAGCATACAAATTGCATTCATCACACTGTTCCTCGTCGTAACAGTCGGGGTTCTTTTTTATCAGCAGCAGTACGATTGCGATCGGGAAACTCAGTACAGGTCCGACATTCTTTGAGAGGTTGCCCAATAGCCTGCCTGCCGATTTGTTATGAAATATGAGACATCAATTTCAAATCAAAGTTTTCGATTGATCATGTATCCTCTAGGAAGCACCTTTTAATTGATTGCTCTTGAGCCTCCGTTGAAAGTTATGAACTTACGGAATTAGAGTGCTTAAGATTTTTTTAGAACCTGATTAGAATCCCAATCATAAGAAAAATTATTTATAATGTTCGAAATTATATTTTCCGCAATAAGCGGATGTTTTCCTTTTTTGGATCGCATCTGTTTATTGGATGGCTATGCCCAATAAGAAAGATCTGGGCAGCTCTGAATGTCATCTAGATTAGGGGGGATATTGGGGGTATGTCATGCGCCAAATGTTATTCCATTCTAATAAGTCTGGTTGTGTTTCTTGTTTCTATTAATATACCGTTATCATCTTCGGATGCTGCACTTGAACCTCCCATCACGCTGGCCTCACCAAATGGTGGCGAGAATTGGATGGGAGGAGAGACTCGCAAGGTCATTTTTTCAACAGCATCAACAGGGGGTGTGGTGGGAATTTATTACTCAACGGACGGGGGGTTGAGCTTTCCGAACTATATAGGTGAGAAGGCAAACACGGGGGGAAGCCAGCTCTTTGCCTGGGAAATTCCCAACAATATCAATTCCTCAAAGTTGCTTGTTAGAGTTGAATTGCGGTCGTCTGATCCATCATCAACCGTGCTGGGTGAGGACATCAGTGATGACTTTTTCACAATCTTGCCAGGCGTGTGGCTAGAATTCGCGGAATTGCCATCCGTGATGAGCAGCGCACAGTACTATTCTATTCACTGGTATCTCTACGATGGTATTGGCAAAGTGGAATCATTGAGTTTAATGGCCCGCTATCGGCAAGGATCAATATGGGGCGATTGGACAGAAGTAGGCATAGCGTACAGCAACATCGATCCATCACAGGGTGGTTGCTGGTTCACTCCTCGATATTTTGAGCATGCCTTCGGTCAGTTGAAAATTAATGCTTGGACTGAGCCCGGAGGAGTGCTGCTTGCCTATGCTGAGAGCAGCGAATTCGAAATAAGATCGCCCTGGATTCAGTTGATCTCGCCGAACGGCGGTGAAGCATTAATTGCGGGTGAGATTTACGACATTCGCTGGGCTACATCCGAAGATTCCATAGGTGTATTAACTGCGATTTCCATCGAATTCTCTACAAATGGAGGCTCTACTTGGCATATACTTGTAGCCTCAACAGAGAATGATTTTGTCTACGAATGGAATGTTCCAATGTTACCATCAGGTGTGACTTCGTATGATCATGTGAAAATCAAGGTCATCGCTCTTTATATGGAATTTACCCACCTGGCGAACGATACAAGTGACGATGATTTTCGAATCGTAGCAAACTCGGATGTGCCCTCTGTGGGGTTAATAAGTCCCAATCCTTACGTACCGGGTGCGATTGTGTATAGAGGTGGTGAGACTCATGAAGTACTTTGGACTGCTACCTGCTATTACGGAGGAATATGCAAATTCCGCATTTTACTATCCATTGATAACGGAAGCACATGGAATAAAATTGATGACCTCACCCCTGGTGCCAGGAGTTATTTATGGACGAGTCCATCGGTAGACACTTTTGAAGCAAAGATTAAAATTGAAATGATTCTTATTGACACGTCAATTGAATTCTCTCAGAGTGCAAATCCTTTCTATATATTTACGACAACCGTTTGGAATAGACCACCTGAGGCTGTAGCTCCAGATTCGATAGCCGTCAACGAAGGAGATATGGTTGTCCTTGATGGATCGCATAGTAACGATCCCGACGGGGATGCTCTAGAATATTTATGGGAGCAGATTGACACCACACCTTTTCGTGTAGTACTTTCTGATCCTACTGCATACTCACCAACATTTACGCCAAACGTGTTGGATTACGAGGTAATCCTGATATTTAGACTGACGGTGAGCGACGGTAAGGAGATACTTGTGGATCATTATTCAGGTAACATCAAGTGCACAAGTGTTAGGGTCGCTCCATTGGCTCCTTCAATCACTAGCTTCTCGCCGAGCGGAGCTTGGGAAGGAATGCAGGTATCGATTTCGGGATCAAATCTCATGGGGGGTGCCGTCCGAATCGGAGGTGTTCTAACTGCCACCGTGCCGACCGCGCCAACCTCATTGAACCCAGACCCAGACCATAAATTCAACTTCACATTAGTTACGGGAATCCCAACAATTCCTTCGCGAATCACGGTCACGACGAGAGCGGGTACCGCCGTCTCAGAAAAGGAGTTCGATGTTTATCCGAAGCCTTGGTATTGTCTTGATTATGGATTTAATATGAGTAATACAAACAAATACTTTCTATCATACCCATGGCTTGTTTGGGAGAATGGCGATTACCGTAGAACATTTGGTAACGATGTATATATCAATCTGTGGATATGTTTGGGTCTTCCTTACTGGACACCCTGGGACGGTTGGGATTGCTGGGGATATCTTGTTGAGGAACCGATATGCCCCGATCCATTTGCTGCTTTGTATTATGGAGCAGCATATTGTTATTTGGCGAGGCACGGTGAATGTGTCGGCTTTAGCGCAGTGAGTCTTGAATTGTACCATGATCTCATCGAGACAAGCGAAATGCAACCTGGGGTTTACAACATCGATGATTTCGTCCTTTCCGGCGCGCTTCGCGAGCGAATAGATTACATGCACGGCGTTCAAGTTTCAGCTGAATCTCTTCATTATATCATTTCACAGCATCTTGATAACCTTGCTCCATCGATATACGGTTTTTCTGGGTTGGGTCTAGTACTTTACTCGATCAATGTAGCCGTTGATTCAGGAGATCTCGGTATAATATTGTTATCGGAAGGTGCATCTGGTCACGCGGTTGTGCCTTATGAAGTTGTTGATGTTGATTCAACTCATACGCGAATTTACGTGTATGATATCAATAAACCGGAATGGTCCACGTTAAGGAATGCAAGAAATCAGCTCAACAGTTCCGATGAGCGAATGAATCATCCACCATATATAGAGGTCGATAGAAGTGGCCTTTATTGGGAATGGTCTTATTATATTGGACCAGAAGAAGGATGGTGGGGTGGACCAATGGGTATGGTGTTTCTTCCTTCAAGCATAGTTCTTGGAGACAGAACTCTTCCCACGACACTTGATGGCGTATTCAATTTGATTTATGGAAGCGCCTCAGGATATGTTACCGATGAGGATGGCAATGAGGTTTCGGTGAGGGACGACGGAACCTGGGTTGTAGAGATTGAGAACGCAACTCCGTTTGTTCTCTATGAAGATTTGGTTGGATCGCAATACAATTCATACTACCTTCCGCTGGGAAACTACACAACACATGTCATTGGAAAAGGAGGAGGTACGTATAACTGGACTATGTTTTCCGACGCTCGTGCAGCTTATGCTATTGAGAACGCTCAAGTTGAAGAGGGAAGCAGTGACGTCATTCAACTCGTGCACGAAAACAATAACCCCTTCATGGGAATAATAAAGTATGAGACCTCAGATAATTTTAAGAAATATTCAGCAACACAGGTAAAGCGTTTCCAGCACGAAGAACGAGTTTATAAGATTCTCAATGCAACAATTTTTAGTGATTCAGAAGCTGTAATTAATGTTACGGCGGATTACAACTGCCTTGTCTTTCGCAACAACGGACCTCATAGCTTTGTGTTTGATGTGGAATTCCAGACAAACGTATTATGTCACCTAATTTGGGATGAAATAAATGGAACCTTAGATGCATTACCCTCTTGCAGGAAATCTGGAATCAAGATCGGACCTTATGAAACGCTGATCATCTATCCCAATAATTGGACCAATCTGATGAATGCCGAAATTATTATTGAAGGAGGAGCAGAAGATACAGATCATATACCACTGATCACTGGCGTTATCATCATTATCGCCACAGTCGCCATTGTATTTATTATCATACAGAAAAGAGGAAAACAAAACAAGAAATAGGACCCCTTGTGAAAATCAAATCGGATTGTCGCTAATGGCATCCTCGCGCTTTATTAGGATACCTCAGCTAGAGTGCCTTACTCAGGAATTCTCTTGAACGGCATAAATTAACTAGCGCGTGTCACATCGAATTTCTTAATCTTTCAATCGTAGCTTTTGGAATTTTCATGATTGAAAAAACTTCGCCAATCTTTATTGTTCTCATCCCAGCTCGCGAATTTTTGCAGAATTCTAAACCCCAAAATTTTCAAATACGCCGATTTGGTCATCGTAATAATAATTATAATTGAAGCTATTTGCCAACAGCAAGAGGGCACTTTATGCTTACATCGGCCGATCTCAAAGGCATAGTCGTTGCAATAGTTACACCCTTCACGGTAAATGATGAAGTGGACACAGAGGGTCTGGAAAGACTCGCGAGGTTCTATATCGAAAGTGGTGTACATGGAATCATGACTACAGGTGGCAATGGAGAATTTCCTCATCTATTGCCATATGAAAGAAAGCTCGTCCTTGAAACGGTCATCGATGCAGTGCGAGGAAAGATACCAGTTATTGCATGTACCACAGCCTGTAGTGTCAAGGAAACCATT